>DATEDZ010000255.1:0-9825 GCA_035281385.1 Polyangiaceae bacterium | reverse complement strand
CACGATCGGCGTGAGCGGGAACGAGCCACGAGACAAAAACTGGCGAGGCCAGAGCGGTTTCGTCGTTGGCTAGGAGAGTCGCTGGGCCCGGTGGAGCGCCCGCTCGGGCAGGTCGCGACAGCTGGAATTCCCCAGCAAATCTAAAATTCCCAGCAGTAGTGCTAACGTCGGAGCTCATCGAGCTAACGAGCGTCGAATCTTTCTCCGAAAACGAAACATGCAGTATCGCACGCGCGAGTGTGCGATACTGAAGTACGTTGCGCGGTGGTCGGCCGCGTAAAAAAGGAGGCGCGCGTGAAGATCCGAGCTCTGACCTGGTCCGTGATGTGTTTTCTATGTGCATGCCTCGCGTGCAGCAGCGCTCCCGAGCCCCCCGAACTGCTCGGTGAAAATCAGGCATTTTTGGCCGGCGCCAACGCCAAAGGCAGCATCCCGACCGGCTTTCCCGCGCGGGTGATGGTCGGCTTGTTCGAGGACACGGGCAGCACGTGGATGAGGAATAGCGGCGCACGCTGGGACGCCCGCTATCGCTACTTGACCAAGGGTTGGGCGAACAATTGGGGGTTCGCCGCCTACGACGGCAGTTTCGCGCTCGATTACTTTCGCGAATGCGACGCACAAGGCTACCTGCCCGCAGCTCAGTACTATCAGATCTTCGGCGAGGCTGGCGGCGGTGAGTCGGCCACACTCGCCAAGCTACAGAACGCCAGCTTGATGCGCTCATACTTCGGCGACTTCAAGTTGCTCATGCAGCGCGCGAAGGATTTCGGCAAACCGGTCCTCATCTTGCTCGAGGCCGATGCCTTCGGCTTCCTTCAGCAGCAGTCGAGCAGCAACCCCAACGCCGCTGCTGCTATCGCATCGAGCGGCATGCCGGAGCTTGCCGGCCTGCCCAACACGGTTGCAGGCTGGGGTCTGGCATTCCTTCAAATCCGCAAATCTGTCGGCGCCAACAATGCTCAGCTCGGCCTGCACATCTCCGCGTGGGCCAGCGGCAAGGACGTCGCACACTTCAACGTGACCGAGCCTCTGAGCCCGGAGGTCGACAAAGTCTACGACTTCCTCGCTCCGGCCGGCCTCGCCACCAACGTCACCGGCCAAAGCTACGAGGTCTTGGTTGGCGATCCACTCGACCGCGACGCCGATTTCTACCGCCTGACTCAGGGCCAAGATCGCTGGTGGAACACCAGCGACTCCGCCTCGATTTCCTCGCGCAGCTTCAACCGCTATGCCGAATGGCTGCGCCTCTGGAACACCAAGGCTCAAAAGCGTTGGGTGCTATGGCAGATCCCGCTCGGCAACTCCAATCACAAGAACGTCTACAACAACGGCGGGCCCTCCGAAGGCTACAAGGACAATCGCCCCGAATATTTCTTCGGCTCCGGCACCGCGCATATCGAAAAGTTCGCGGACGTGGGCGTCATCGCGCTTTTGTTCGGCGCCGGCGCCGGCGGTCAAGCCTCCTACGGCAACGACCAATACACCGACGGCCAGCTCTTCATGAAGAGTCGCGCCGGCGCGATTCTCGCCGCCGGCGGCGTACCGCTCGCCACCGGCACCACCACCCCGCCCATCTGCAGCCCCACGGCCGGCACGGGAACGGGCCTCAGCGCGGACTACTTCAGCGGCACGACGCTGACCACCAAACTACTCACGCGCAACGATGCGACGGTCGACTTCAACTGGGGCAGCACCTCGCCAGCCAGCGGCGTGCCCGCCGACACCTTCTCGGTGCGCTGGACCGGCCAGATCAGCCCACGTTTCAGCGGCAGCACCAGCTTTTACACCGTCTCCGACGACGGTATCCGGCTGTGGGTCAACGGCCAGCTGCTGATCGACAACTGGACCAATCACGGCCCCACCGAGAACACCGGCTCCGTGACTCTCAATGCCGGCCAGCGCTACGATTTGAAGCTCGAGTACTACGAAGCCGCCGGTGGCGCGACCGCGCGGCTGCTCTGGTCGAGCTCGTGTGAGACCAAAGCCGTAGTCCCGACCTCCCAGCTCTATTCGGCCGCTGCACCCCCGAGTGATCCAGCGCAGTACCATTTCGAATCGAGCGCCCAGTCGTGGATCAGCAGCGGCGCTGCCATCGCATCGGTCGCTCGCTCCACGGATCGCGCGTTCGCTGGCGCTGCCTCGCTCAAGGTCGCGTTCGGCTCGAGCTCCGGCGACGGTTTCGCCAAGGTCGCAAATCCTCCTGTCCCGGCAGGCCGCAGCGTCACGTTCCGGATCTGGATTCCGAGCGGCAGCACGCTGACCGCAGTACAACCCTACGTGCTGCAAGGCGCCGCTGGCGGCTGGGCCTGGACCGGTAACTGGCGCGCCGCCAGCTCGCTCCAAGCCGGAAATTGGAACACCCTCACGGTCCAGGTGCCGACCAATGCGGCCGCACTGGCCGAGCTGGGCGTCGTTTTCAGCCTGAGTGGGGCTCAGGCCAGCTCGGCCTACGTCGACAGCGTCGCCTACTGAAGAAGCCGGAGGCGGCACGCGTCGGTTTCGCGCCGGGCGCGGAGCTACGCCAGCCGCTCGTCTGCGAGCTACGCCACGCGCCCTGAGTACCGCTCAGCGTTTGGGGGCTTCACCCGACCAGCGCTGGTCGATGAAGGCGCTGGTGATCTGGTAGATGCACACGTCCGCGCCGTCACGAAAGCACTTCGTTTGCGTGACATTGGTGGCGCAGCCGATGGTCAGGAGGGCCTCGGTCAACATGCCCTGATCCATCACGCAATGGTGCGGCGTGTTCTTCTCCAGCTCGGCCAAACCAGGCTCGAATTTGATGACCTTCCAGCCACCGATGCCGCGCCCCTTGTTAGCATGGTGGTACATGTCGTCGATGCCGTAAACGATGTCGCGCGCGCTCTTGGCGATCACCTTGACGCGATCCTTGTGCGACAGATCGAACAAACGCCGGCCCATCTGCATCAAGCCGTAGGGACCGACGTGCGCCTCCAGGATCTCCATCAGACCCAGCAGATGCTCGATCGGATACCAGTCGCCAGCTTTGACCCGCTGCAGCCGCTCCCACTCCTGCTTGCCCAGCACTTGCTCAGGCATTTTGAGGATCTTCAATACCGCCAGGATGTCGGATCCGATGGTTTCATGATCCTCCCCTAGATAGCCGCGCGGACGTCGAACGGGCATCCTCTAGATGTTACTCAACGCACGCCGATCGCACCAGTACCGAAGCCATGCCGGCGCGCGTGGCCGCTTCGATACCTAGGGCGCTGTCCTCGAATACCACGCACTCTGACGCAGGTACGCCCATACGCTCGGCGGCGAGCAGGAACATGTCGGGGGCAGGCTTACCTCGCTCTACGTCGTCCGCAGTGACGACGATCGGAAACGTCTCCCCCAGGCCGATGAGCTCGAGTGTCCTTTTCACCACCTGCTGCTCGCCGCCAGAGGCCACGCTCACGGGCCGGATGCGAGCAACGCGCAGCGCCAACTCTACCACCGGTGCAATAGGCCGCACCGTCGGCAGGAAGCGCTCGTACATGGCTCGCTGGGCCGCAGTGACGGCATCGGGATCCATCGCCAGCCCGAACTGCAGGTTCAATCCCTGAACCGTCTTGGGCGAGCTCATGCCAGCGCGGCTCATGAACAGCTTCCAGTCGAAGTCGAACGTCGCGCCATGCTCGCTCAAGGCCACTCGCCAGGCCTGGTGATGCACGACCATCGAATCCGCCAGCGTGCCGTCACAATCGAAAATGTACCCCCCGTACTCACGCGTCAAAGGCTCGAACATTGCTCCGCCTGTTGGGGTTGGTTCAAATACTGTAGCGGAGCGCGGCCGGGGTCGATGCGGTCTGCTGGCGGGTGACCATGTCGGCGAGTGTCGTCGTCTCGAGCACCGCGACGCTGGCAGCGTGGGCTTCCCGGAGGGCCAGGCGCACGCCGCACGTGGCCTCGTCCTTACAGCCCTCGCATCGCCGGTAGGCGGTGCGGCTCAAGCACGGAACGGGCGCGATCGGACCGTCGAGCACGCGCACGACCGCGGCCAGCGTGATGGTGTCGGGACTGCGCGCCAGTTGATAACCGCCGCCGCGACCCTTGCGGCTGCGCACGAAACCGTGCTGCTTCAGCTCCGCCAGGATCGCCTCCAGAAACTTCTTGGGGATGTCCTCCCGCGCGGCGATATCGGCGATCAGCATAGGCTCGCCCTGCGGCCCCGACGCGAGCAGCGCCAGCGCCTTCAAGGCGTACTTGGTCTTCATCGTGATCAACCGCTGGAAGTCTAATCGGCCGCTCTCACGACGCCAACCGGCCTGCTCGTTGCACCAGTCTTGATCCGTTGTCTTGGCCACGCGCGGGCGCGGCCCCGGGATGGGCTCGGGATGGGGAGCTGGAGCGGGCTCGGCAGCGGTTTCGGGCAAAGCTAGAGGCGGGGGCCGCGCTGGCGCGTGGCCTGCTCGGACTCGGGTCGAAGCCGGATATTTCGGGTTCGGTTGGGGGCGTCGGCCCTCCCGCTCACTTCGACCGAACTAGGGGTCGAGGATCGTAAGCTCGGAGCGCTGCCCCGAAGACCAGCACGGGGGTACGTTGAACAACAGCTTGAGCACACCGGCGCGAACCACGGTCAGGTGCAGCACGTAGCCTTCGGCCGTGGTCTTGATGCCAGAGGACTCTGGCCTTATCAACTCGACCGAGTCGAGTGTGGCCGGCGCGTCCGATGCGGTGACCGCGCAGGATTCCTGGCTCGTGCCGCGCGTGACGCTGCGCGACGAGTCGCTCTGGCGGCTGCACCAGAACGTGTCGTTGTCATGTGGAATCGGCTCTTCCTGGCTCTTGATCACGTCTTCTGCCGTAAACTTCGCAGCGACGCGTTGGCCCGGAGCTGCCACGAAGCGGACCTTGCTCGAGCGACCCTCGGAGCTCGCACAGCTTTCGCTCAGCACGGCTCCAGTCGCTTCGTCCGTGACCGACCAATGCGTCACCGTGGCGCTGGCCGTTCGTTCGCCGACGAAATCCCACGAACAACCCAGCCCCACCAACCCGAGCGCCACCGCGACGCAGGCTCGTCGGCTGCGCTGAGCGAGAACCCACATGGCGACAAGTAGGTTAGCAGCGCGCTCGCCCGCCGCAAAAGCCGTCCTCCGGCGCTGCCTCGTTGTGGGGTTTGTCGCATCCTGAAACCGGTTGAGTGCCAACCTTGATGTCGACCATGCCTGGCTCCGCCCTGCCCACGTAAGCGGATAGGCGCGAAAAGCCACACTGAGGCTAGCACGGAACCCCTCCTATCTCGATGTTTCAGCCTTGAACGGTGCCCCGTTTCAACCTTGCGAGGGAGAGCCCGTGTGAGTGGCACCCACCTTCACTCAGCGGGATGAAGGCGGCGCCGCGGTCGGGGCAAAGACGCCCACGAGCGGCCACGAGACGGAGCGCAGGCGCCCCAAGAAACGTTTGTTGCTTAACGACCCGCTTGACGACCCGCGGGGATTAGCATAACGCCTAAGAGTCGGTAGGCACGCTGTAGCTAAGGCGAGCGGAGGGACCGGCAAAGCGGCGCTTCGCAGCTTTCTGAGTGAACGGTCAGTGGGTAGCACGGTAAACGCGCCAAATGGCGTATGTAGGAATGAAAGTTCGCAATCGACGCTTGCGTTAGCAGGAGTCGGAGCCAAGAAGAACGTATTCGTGCGGGCGTCGGACGCTCGAGACGGAAACATCGAATCCATGTGTGAGGCACGAAATGTCAGACGTTGAGCGGATCTTCGACCGCTTCATCGACACCTTCGCTGATGATCTGCTCGCTATTGCCCAGGCGCACCTCGACGTCGAGGTAGGGCTCGCCCTGGCGATCGCGCAGCGGAGTAACGCCAAGCAATCCAAGGCCGACTTGCGCGCCAAGAGGCGCGCCCAACGCCTGGCCGCCAAAGCCAGGGCCCAGGCACGCAGGCAGGAGCTCAGGGAAGAGAAGCGGACCGCCCGGATCGCGGAGAAAGAGCGACTGAAGGCCGAGCGCACGGCCGAGCGTCAGGCCCGCCAAGCGGAGCACGACCGCCTCAAGCAGCAGCGTCTCGCTTTGAAACAGGAGCTCGAGGCAGAGCGCCGTCGCCTGCGGGAGGCGACGCGCAAGCGCCCTGCTCGTCAGCTGCCCCTGGACTTCGACGGCCTGCGCACCCCCACGCGCCGCCGCAACGAGCCTGCCGGTCCGCCCGCGCTCTTCGTACACAAGCGCAAACGCGACGGGCAGATCGAGAAGCTGGCCCGCAAGGACGAAGGCGCCAAGCCGAATGGCACCGCGTCGAACGGCGCCGTAACCAACGGCGCGGCCGCCGTCGCGTCGCCCCCTGCGGAGTAGCGCTCCCATCCCTACCGCGCTCGCGGCGCAACTTGAGTGCGCTACAGCCGGCTGCAGCACGATAGTAGCGACTACTGTTCGAGGCACATGAGCGGCGCGATCGAGTCGCAGTTGCCGTAGCAGAACGTCGACCAGTTGCCGTCGGTTCCGGTCACGCCCAGCCCGCCCCGCAGATCTAGACCGGTGCGCGTCCAGCCCTCGCAGTCTGGGCCGAACTGCGCGCCGCGCTCGTCGGTGCCGCTCCAGAACACGGTAGGATTGCAGCTGTTGACACCGTTGGCGGGTGGCAGCTCGGCAAGCTCCGCCTGGTCGACCTCATGCCGCAGCGTCCCGCTCGTCAGATCGAGCCAGTTGCGTGCCACCACGACGCCGGTGCTCAGCACGTAGGGCTGGTCGGCGTGCGTCAGGCGATCCCAGGCGGCGGTGTCGATCGTGCTGAGCCATGCCTTGAACTCGCCGGTGCGTCCGGCGGCCTCAGCTAGCTCCTGGCACTTCTGGTCGGCGCCTTCGAGCCCGCCGAGATCAGCTGCGTAGCGCTCGCTCGTCCTGAATATCAACTTACCCTCGGCCGTCTCCGCCCCAGCCCCTTCGTCGCCCGCATTCAACGTCGGACCGCCGCAGCCCACATTCAAAGCCAAGCACAGCCCCAAACTCCAAGCGTAAGTCTTCGACATCTCGAGCTCTCCTCGAGGCCTGCTACTGACCTCTGCCCTTGCTTGGCGTAAGGCTGGCGATTCCGTCACGGTTTTTTGCCCAAGGGGTTGGTGACGCTGGCGGCCGGAGCAGCCAGCACGCGCTCGATACGCGGCGCAAACAGGCTGTTCGGGTAGCGAACCTTGAAGCTCAGCGCGCGGCGACGCGCCTCCTCGAGATTGCCGAGGTCGTGCAGGCACTGGATCGTGAGCGCCTCACGCTCTTCGCGCAAGGCACCTTGGGGGAAGCGGCGGGCGTGCTGCTCCAGAGGCTCGAGCGCTTGGGCCGGCTGCCCCTGACCGAGCGCTGCGTAAGCCACGTCGAGCAGGAGTCGTTCGGCCTGCGCCTGCTCGGCGCCGGCGCTAGCGCTCGGCGCTTTGGTTGGAACCGAGGCAGCAGCTGGAGCCGCGCTGCTGGCTTCAGTCGGTGTCGGAGGCCAGACCGGCGCGAGCAGCTCGGGCTCGGGCGCCGATGCGCTCGGAGCCAGAGCCGGCACCGGCCGAGCCGAGACGGTCGGTGCGGGCACACGTGCGCTCAGCGACCCCTGCACGGTGGCGCCGACGCCCACACCGACCGCAAAGCTGACCGCGGCCGTGAGCGCGGGATGAGCGCCCCGCACGGTGCGCCAGGCGCGGCGCACCAGCGAAGGAGGCGCTGCCGCGAAGGCCACGGGGGCCAGCGCTTGCAGCAAGCGAGTCGAGGCACGCGCTCGCGCTGCATCGCCGGGCTCGGGCCGCTGTCGCTCGAGCGCGAACATTTCGGCAAGCTCGGGATCGAGGACCGGTAGCTCGTCGGTCATGCTAGCTCCTTGCTTCCCCTCACCCGCTGAAGCGCAGCCTTGAAGTCGCTGCGCGCCAGCCTGAGCCTCGAGTAAACGGTGTTGAGTGGAATGCCCAGTGCGGCTGCCATCTCGGGGCCGGTGTGTCCGTCGATGTCGATGCCCACCAACACCGCGACGCGATCCAGATCGAGCCTCTCGAGAGCCTGAAGGACCCGAGCCTGAGTCTCGGCGCGCGCCACACGCTCTTCGACGTTCGGCGAGCTGTCGCGCAGCTCCTCAGCGAGCCCCGGCGTCTCGCGACGGTTTCGCGGCGCGCGTCGATACTCGGACGCGACGCGCACCGCGAAGGCGTAGAGCCAGGGCCGTGCCGGGCGATGCGGGTCGAGCTCGCCGAAATGGCGATGCGCTCGCAAGAACAGCTCGTGCACCTGGTCCTCCACGTCCGCCTCACGCACTCCCATGCGCCGCAAGGAGTTCCAGGCGTAGCCGAACTCCGACTCGAACAAACGGGCAAAATCGCGCTCGACTGTGGGATCGGGGCGGGCGTACCCGTCAGGCATCGAACCGGCTTGGCGTGGGCGCGCCGATTCCGTCACGGAAAGTGTCCCAGCACCGAAAACGACGCAAACGCTCCAATGGGCGGCGACTCCCAAACCGTTTGACCGGCCAGGGTGACTTGGGGACGACGCAGCGCCACCAGCGCGCCGATCTGAGGACGCAGCTTCAGAACGCCGGTGAGCGGTAGGTCGACCCCGAGCACCGGCCCGAGCCGCGGAACCCAGGTCGTGTCGGTGCGCGAGCGAGCCACCTCCTTGCCCTGAACCCAGAGTCGCCCGAGCGACACCTCCCCGCACAGCTGAGCCAGCGCCGGGCGAAAGCAGGCGACCAGCGCGCCCTCGGCAAGCGTCGACTCCACCTGACCAGCGCTGCTTCGCGCATCGTCGACGAGCAGGTAGTGACCTTCGAGCGTGAGCGACGACAACCCGCGCCGTACTCCTACCGCCACCGACGGTCCGGCCGCCAGCTTGGGCGTGAGCCCGGTCGCCAGTTGAGCCCCGACGGCAAATTCAGCGACCCACGGCGACTCTTGCTCGAGGCGGCGCGGGCGCGGGCGCGGCGGGGCAACTGGCTCGCGTTTCGTGGAGGGCACCGGTGTGACTGGGGAAGCGGGCGCGGGCGCGGGCGTCGCTTCGGTTTCGGTGCTCGGCTGGGTCGCAGCGCCAGGAGGCGGGGCGCGACGGTCGAGGCTCTCCGGATCGATCGCGATGCTGATGGCCAGCGCCATGCGCGACACCAGCTCCGCGCACTCGGGCGCGGCTGCCCTAAGCTCGCGGCTGCCACGCACCTTGCCGGCGGCATCGATCAGCCGTACCTCGCCGCGCAAGTCAGGCCCCTCGGGTCGGATCGTCGCGACCATGGTCTGGTCCGCCTCGACGACGAACGGATCGTAGCCAAGGCGCTCATGCACGGCGCGCCGCAGCTCGGTTTCGTCCGGACACCCTTCAGCGCCGCGCGCCCTTTGATAGTCGAGCCGCGCGGTCGGTGCCGCCCAAGCGCGCCCGGAGGCAACCAGCCCAAGCGCACTGAACAGGGTCGCGGTCACCAAGCGCCGCAAGCTCCCGACCCACGTCGACCGCATCGCACGCGACTACGCCCGACCTCCCCGCCGAGGTCAATGCCGGCTTCATCGTGGGCGATCACTCACGATCCCGAAATCGGGCCGAAGGCCCGCTCACTCCTCACGAAATCGCGCCGTAGGCGCGCCCACGATCCCGCCTCGCCGAAGGCGGGCGCCCACGATCACGGTCACGATCACCTTTCCACATTTGTTAGGCCGGAGCGCTCCTCTCCCGATCGGGTTAATTAGCCCCAGTTCGACAATAGTTTGGGGTGTTCGTGTGATGGCCCCTCGAGATCGCGGCCCGCGTAGCGCGTGGCGCATGCAAGTGGTTGCAGGTCCACCAGCGCAACGGGTCAGGTTGGGAGAGGGCCGCGATCTCGATGGGCCTGGCTTCGACCCGCTTGGACGCGTTCAGGCGGCTCGGTCGAG
>DATEDZ010000254.1:0-2216 GCA_035281385.1 Polyangiaceae bacterium | reverse complement strand
TCTCGGCGTGGGTTCCGGCGCTCCTGGCCAGCGCGACCTTCCACTGACCTAGCCGTGCAAGCAACACGCGCACGACTGGTTAAACCAGTCTGAACCCCCTATTTTCCCCGTCGCTTCACGCGACGCGTCCGGTATGGTGCGCCCCGCGCATGGCAAACAGCTCTGGTCTGGTGACGCTGCGACCGCAGCGAGTGGGCCTGACGATGCGAAAGGACAACTGGTGGCTCGCGCCGCTGGGGACTTTCCTCGTCCTTTCGACCTTCATCGGTTACGCAACGTGGGCAGCGCTGCAAAACGCGCACTACCAATACGGTCACTACCTCTCGCCGTTCTACTCGCCCGAGCTCTTCGGCGACTCGATGCACGCCTGGTTCGGACCCAAGCCCGATTGGATCCCGTCGTGGCTGCCGTTCTCGCCGGCGCTGCTCATCCTGTGGGCGCCCGCCGGCTTCCGCATGACTTGCTACTACTACCGCGGCGCTTACTACAAAGCGTTCTGGGCGGACCCGCCCGGTTGCTCCGTGGCTGAGCCGCGCAAGAGCTACCTGGGTGAGAATTCGCTGCCGCTGATCCTGCAGAACGCGCACCGCTACTTCCTGTACCTGGCGCTCGCGTTCCTGATCGTCCTTGCCTACGACGCTTACAACGCCCTTCACTTCTTCGACCCGACCACGGGCAAGATCGTGTGGGGGCTCGGTGTGGGCACGCTGGTCATCACTGCAAACGTGGTGTTTTTGAGCCTTTACACCTTCAGCTGTCACTCCTTCCGGCACCTGATCGGCGGTAAGAACGACCGCATGGCGCACAAGCCGATCAGCATGGCTTGCTACGGCTGCGTCAGCTCGCTCAACAAGCGCCACATGAATTTCGCCTGGATCAGCCTGTTCGGCGTGATGGGCGCCGACCTCTACGTTCGCTTGTGCTCGATGGGCATCATCAGCGACATCCGGATCCTCTGAGATGGACTACGAAACACACGAGCACGACGTCATCGTCATCGGCGCGGGTGGCGCCGGTCTGAGCGCCGCCATCGCCGCGGCCAGTGAAGGCGTGAGCGTGGGGCTCATCTGCAAGTCACTGCTCGGCAAGGCCCACACCGTGATGGCCGAGGGTGGCATGGCCGCGGCGATGGGCAACGTCGACGATCGCGACAACTGGCGCGTGCACTTCGCCGACACCATGCGCGGCGGCCAATACGTCAACAACTGGCGCATGGCCGAGCTCCACGCCAAGGAGGCGCCCGACCGGGTCAAGGAGCTCGAAAAGTGGGGCGCGGTGTTCGACCGCACCCCCGACGGCCGCATTCTGCAGCGTAATTTCGGCGGTCACCGCTACCCGCGGCTGGCCCACGTCGGTGATCGCACTGGCCTCGAGATGATCCGCACCTTGCAGGATCACGCGGTGCACCTGGGCATCACCGTCTACATGGAAGTGACCACGCTCGAGCTGCTCAAAGACAGCGGGCGCGTGGTCGGCGCCTTCGGTTACGACCGCGAGCGCGGTCGCTTCAAGGCCTTCAAGGCCAAGGCCGTGGTGCTGGCCACGGGCGGCATCGGTCGCGGCTTCAAGATCACCAGTAACAGCTGGGAGTACACGGGCGACGGTCAATCGATGGCCTACCGCGCCGGCGCGGAGCTGCTCGACATGGAGTTCGTGCAGTTTCACCCGACCGGTATGGTCTGGCCGCCCAGCGTGCGCGGCATCTTGGTCACCGAGGGCGTGCGCGGTGAGGGTGGCGTGCTGCGCAACAGCGAGGGTCGTCGCTTCATGTTCGACGACATCCCCGACAACTACAAGAACCAGACCGCCGACAATCCGGAAGAGGGCTGGCGCTACACACAAGGCGACAAGGCCGCGCGGCGTCCGCCCGAGCTTTTGACCCGAGACCACGTGGCCCGCTGCATCATGCGCGAGGTGAAGGCCGGCCGCGGCAGCCCGCACGGCGGCGTTTTCCTGGATATTGCCTGGATCAAGGAGAAGCTGCCGAACGCCGCGGAGCACATCAAAAAGAAGCTGCCGAGCATGTATCACCAGTTCAAGCAGCTCGCGAACGTCGACATCACGGTGGAGCCGATGGAAGTCGGACCCACCACGCACTACGTGATGGGCGGCATCCGCGTCGACGGCGACAGCCAGATGACCAACGTTCCGGGGCTGTTCGCAGCCGGTGAGGTCGCGGCGGGTCTGCACGGCGCCAATCGCCTGGGCGGCAACTC
>DATEDZ010000253.1:0-2623 GCA_035281385.1 Polyangiaceae bacterium | reverse complement strand
GGGGCTACGAAACCGCCATGCAGGTCAATGGTTGCCCGGGCAAGGCCAACGCTACGGAGAACTATGAGGTCCCCGGCCTCGATAGCCTCGTAGGGCCTGGTGGTGGCAGCGCGACATCACCGCTCGAGTGCCGGAGCATCGCTACTAGTTGCACCCCGCACGAGAACAACGACTGCACGGGCTCCGTTAGTTGCTCTGCATCCAGTCCCATGGTGGTGTGCTATCATGGGGAACAGCGACGACGACCTCGGCCCCGACGTGTATACTGTCGCCAACCTCAGCTTTGCCCGCTTCTTCGGCAGCTTCTTCGCGCCCTAGAGCGGCTGGGAAAAAATTGCAACGCGCGTGAGGCCCTGTGGTGTACTTCACTCGCGGACGATGGAATCTGGCCTCAACAAAAGCCGCTTCGAGGGCTGGTGGCGCCCGGTGCATCGGCGCCCGCGCACACCCGCTCGGCGTGTGTGCTTCTGGTACCAGGCGCTCGATGTTGCGAAAGCCAGCGCGTCCTGCCGCTACCGCATCAACAACCTCTGCGAGCTCCTTTCCGGTACCGATATCGTCGTCAAGAGGGAGCTCCCGCGCCAGATCCGCGCCCGCGTTTCGACGGTGTGCGTGGTCCGGCCACTCGTCACGCCTTCATTCCTCAGCGAGCTGGGCGCGCTACGCAAAGCTGGAGGTCGGCTAGTCGCCGATTTCGATGACCTGCTCTTCGCCGGTCGAGTGAGCGGTTTGCCAGGCTCGGTCGGCGGTGCCACCTCCACGGCATTGCTCGACGCGCGCCTCGAGGGCTACGCCGCCGCCTTGACGGCATTCGACGCCTTTACCGTGTCCACCCGCCCGCTGCGCGACCAAATTTTGCAGCGCGTACCGGCGGCCAACGTGGCGGTGGTACCGAACGGACTCTCGGAGGCGTGGGTTCGCCAGGGCCGCGCCCTGTACGATGCGTTCCAGCCGGGCGATCCGCTCACCATTCGCTACTTCGCCGGTTCGCCCAGCCACGACGAGGATTTCGCTACCGTCGTCGAGCCGATTCGACGCTTCCTCGTCGACCACCCGGAGGTGCGACTGGAGCTCGTCGGGTCGATTCGCGCGGACCTTTCGATGTTCCCCGAAGGGCGCGCCGCGCTCTTACCGCCCATGCCCTACGAGGCGCTCCCGATGCTGATCGCCAAGAGCTGGGTCAATATCGCGCCGCTGTGCGGCAGCGAGTTTGCCGAAAGCAAGTCGGCGTTGAAGGTCCTCGAAGCGGCAGCCTTCGGCTGTCCGACGCTGGCGTCCGCCAACGACGACGTGAGGCGCCATCACGCGCAGGGCGCTCCGGTTCGTCTCTGCGAGACCGCCCAGGACTGGCAGCGGGAGCTGGAGCGTTCCCTCGATATGTCGCGGCGGATGGAGCTCGGGCAAGCGGCCAGGCGCTACGCGGACGAGCACGGAATGGCACAAAACTCGCTGGACGCGTGGCAAGCGCTGGTGCTCGAGAGAGCGCGCGCGTGACGAGGCTGCCCGTCACCATCGAGCTGTCCTCGCCGAACGTTCTCCCGATGAAGGCCTTGGCGAGGATCCTCCTCGATCGGCGACTGCGGGTGCGCGTGCGGGCACCCAGCGACCGCGACGCGCTACCCGACCGCGGGGTGCTCCGGGTGCTTCCCGCCTCCTTCATCGAGCCCGCACTGAGCCTGCTGTGGGGGGGCGATAGTGACCACTATGATGCACGCGACCACGAGCTCGGCTTGAGCCCCGCGGTGTGGACGTCGGGTTGGGACCGTTGGCTTCACCAAGCAGATACGCCGCGCGCGCTCCGCGGCATTCCGGACTACAGCAAGCCGTGGGTGCTCGTCGGCCCGTCCGTACCGGGCAGCGTGGATAGCGTGCGGGCGCGAGTAGGGATCCCCGGTGCTCAGCTCCACTTCCTTTCGGCGACCGGGCGAGCTCCGGAGGACTCGGTGGCGTGGCTGCCGACGGCGCGCGCGGCGCGGTTTGTGCTGTCTCGCGTCGAGGCAGTCGTAGCCAGGCGCGGAGCGCTGGCGTTCGACGGCGAGCGATCGGGGCTTCCGGTCGTCGTCGAGGGCACCGCAGGATCAGGAGCGGACCAGACCTGGGCCCTTGCCGCCTGCCACGTCGTGCCGAAAGCCGTGCAGGACGATCCACGGTTCTGGAGTGGCGTCGCAGACAGGCTCGCTGGAGCAGGGCGAGCCAGCGGCTGGGGCACGCGCTCGTGGGTGCTCCAGAGCCGTGACAGCGTGCGCTCGCAATCGGGGCTTACCCGCTGGGCACGCAAGCTCGAAAAATGGCGCCGCGATCCCGTCGCGTTCTGGCGGGATTCGCTGCTCCATCGCTGGCTTGGTTGAGGCCTATTCCCTGGTCGATCCAGTCGAGATCCGCCGGCCGCCGCCAAGCACCGAAATCCCTGCCCTGTAAGCGCCCGGCCGTGGACGCCCTTGCGAAGTTAGGCTGATTCTACGCACCTGGCTCGTAGCCCTGGTAGCCCGGCATTTCGCGAGGCGCGCTCCGCGGACGCACTATTGAGACGCCACCAACGTAGCTTCCGCAGAAGCTATGGTCATGCTTTGACGAAGACGGAGCAGTCCCTCGTCGTCCAAGACGAGGTCCATGTATCGCGCGA
>DATEDZ010000252.1:0-52056 GCA_035281385.1 Polyangiaceae bacterium | reverse complement strand
CAGCTCAATAGCGCGCTCACTCAACACGGCATTGCGGCGCTCGACGAACAGGAGTGGGGACCTCTAGCTGCCTAACGAGGTGGTTTGCGGAAGCCGAGGACGACACCTCCGCGCCACGAGGTATTTCTGATTCCGTCCGCGCCTTTCGACGACTTGGATCTCGATCACCCTGAGGGCGGATCGTCGTCGCCGACTCTTCGCCGCCCACCACCTCGGGCGCATCGGATGGCTCGATCTGTCGAGGGATCACCTCACGACCAGGCACCCGCTGAAGCAGGTACGAATCGAGCGAGACTAACCAGAGAAGATTGAGATGCTTCCGGCTCATTCTGCCCGGAAAGGCCGTCATGCTGAGCGCACGCGCCGATATCGCCGAAGTTCATCTTTCCTTGTGGTCCGCCTCCCCCAGAATCAGCATCATGGAGCAGATCAAGCCATGAACACTGCCGCCGAGCTTCACCAGGTCAACCTCGTCTCCAGCAGCAAGCTGAAGCTGCGGGCCACCGCGCTCCTGGCCGAGGGCACCGAAGCGACCATCTTCGATGCATGCGTGTTGTTCCATGAGGCAGCTCGTCTCGAGCGGCGTGCCGTTGACGCTCTTTCGCCGTGCCCACCCGAGACGCGCCTCGCTGGGTCGATCGAAGAATGCTGGTGCTTGATCGAGGGCTGCGATCCCGATGCCGCAGCCGGAGTGTGGAGCCGAATCCTTGATGAGGCGCAACAGGTGGACCACGCGACGGCCGAATCGATGCTTGGCCGTCTGCGGCCTCGCTACGATCGCTACATCCGAGAGTTCTCGCGGGCGGTCCAAGACCACCCACAGCTGCGGACAGCAGGTCAGACCCAGGTCCTGGTCCCGAGCTCGCTGGCCGAGCGGAAGAAGATGCTGCATGGTGTTCACGCTCTGTTGAAGCAGTTCCCCGGCCTCCCCGCGATGTGGGCCGGCGCCTCCCACCTGGCGCACGCCATCGGAGATCGGCAGCAAGCTTGGGGGAGCCTCCAGCGAGCGCTCGAATTGGCTCCCGACGTTTCCGGCTTCCGCGCACTCAGCTTGGTCGCGGCCGCCGAAACGTTGAAGCCCGCGGAGGCTGACCGCCATCTAAAGCAAGCCTACGCGGACCTGCACCAAGCGGACGCGCAGGTGTGCCTCATGTACGCCTTCGGCGAGCTCATCCTGAGTCAGCGATTGACGGAGAATCCGACACTACGCTGGAAGCGCGCGCTCGAGGCAGTCAACGCGGCGTTCCCCAAATCGCGCTCAGAGTGGCTTGCCAAAAGTCTCAAGGGCTTGCGGCTCTTTCTCGAAGCCGCCATCTCCAAGCGCAAAGCGGATCCAGACCTGCTCTACCGCGCCGGTCTCGGCCGCCTTGCGGCCACTTCGCCCGGCAAGCCGATCGACGCGCTCCTCGCCGACGCCACCGCGCGGGTGAGCGCCATGGCAGGGCCGGACGCGGCGGCCTAGGGGAACCGTGAGCCTCAGGTTCCTACTTCCGTCGCCATTGGCGTGCCGCATGAAACGTGCCACGTGCAGATCGAGCATCGAGCGGTCGCACGACATGGCGGGAACCAACGATTCGGTGCGCGTGTGCTTTACGCTACCGGCAACAGACGTTGTCGGATTCTGTCGTCTTCCACGGTGGTCGTGGGAGTCATCCAGGGAATGGCAGCAGTCCTAGGCTGCTTCGACGACGAGCGAAATCCCCTGGCCGCCGCCGATGCACATCGTGACGAGCCCGTAGCGCTGCTGGCGGCGCCGCAGGGCGTGGACGCAGGTGATCGTGAGGATCGCGCCGGTTGCGCCGAGCGGATGACCGAGCGCGATGGCGCCGCCGAGCGGATTGACCTTCTCGGGGTCGATGCCCAGCTTTTCGAAGCCGCGCAGGACCGCGAGCGCCTGAGTGGCAAAGGCCTCGTTGAGCTCCACGTGCTCGACCTGGTTGCCGGAAATGCCGGCCGAGCTGAGCGCGCGTTCGGTCGCCGGTACTGGACCCCAGCCCATGATGCGCGGATCGCAGGCTGCGACGCCCATACCGGCGACGCGGGCGAGTGGCTTCAGGTCGTGCTTCCGAGCGTCGCTTTCGCGCCCGATCACCATCGCGGCCGCTCCGTCGACCACGGCGCTGGCGTTGCCTGCGGTGATGGTGCCTCCCGGCTCGAAGGCGGCGCTTAGCCGGCTCATCGCAGCCAGGCTCGGGTCATCGAGGATGTGAGTGTCGTGCTCGACGACCGAGCTCGAAGTGGCACTCTCGATGGTCACGGCCTCGATCTCTTCTCGGAAGGCGCCCGCGTCGCGCGCCTTTTGGGCCAGCAGGTGCGAGCGAAGCCCGAAGCGGTCGGCCTGGTCGCGCGTGATCTGGTGGCGGCGCCCGAGCTCCTCGGCGGTGTTGGCCATCGCGAGCCCCGCCGACGGGTCGTAGAGGCTCATCAGCAACATGTCTTGGAGGTACGTGCCGGCCGGAAGCGACTTGGCGTCGATGGGCCCGTATTTCTGGACCGCCTCCCCGATCTTCTTACCCCGCATGTTGTAGAGGCAAAACGGATACTGCATCGACTCCGCGCCGCCGGCGATCACGAACGGTCGCTGCCGGTCGTGCCGGATGCCGGCCAAGATGAGCTCGGCACCCACGGCCACGGCTTCCGCACCGCTCCCGCAGATGCGGGCCACGGTGAGCGCTGGTACGTCGCTGGCGAGGCCGCCGCGGCGGGCCATGCCTTGCGCGCCGTAGATGCTGTCCCGGTGGCTGTGCTGAGCCATCCCCATCACCACGTGCCCGATGAGCGACTTGTCGATCTGGGTGTGCGCCAGAGTTGCGCCGATCGCCAAGCCGCCCAGCTGCGTGGTTGAGAAGCGCGAGAACAGCCCGGGGGCCTTGTTGCCCTCCAGGATATCGGCACGAGGCAGGCGACGGGCGCCCTCGAGGATGACGATGCTCTGGTCCGCTGCGCTCATGGCGATCACTCGTGGAGGAACGCGGCCGGGACGCGCGGTCCGTTTTGGATGAAGTTCTTCATGCCGATGTCCATGTCGACCGTGCCTTTGCAGCGCGCGAAACCATCAGCCTCGATTTCGAGCCCTTGGGCGAGCGGCAGGGCGAGGCCGCGGCGCACGACATCGACCACGATGGCATCGATGGCGAGCGACCGATGTCCGATGTCGACGCTCGGGATCGACGCGGGCAGCGGGATCGGCGCCTCGGCGATGGGAGCCAGCGTGACCTTCCTTTCGAGGTGCTCGCCGATCAGCTTTTTCGCAGCGGCAAGTACGTCCTCGACCGGGCCGACGCTGGCCCAGCCCCAAGCCACCGCCTCGGCGGCACCCAGCGTCCGAGCACTGCGCATCAGCTCGAGCGCGCGCTCGACACCGAGCAGACGCGGCAGGCGTTGAGTGGCGCCATAGCCGGGAATGATCCCGAGATTGACCTCCGGTTGTCCGAGCACGAGGCTCTTGCCGACCACACGGGCGTGGCAGGCCATCGCCAGCTCGGCGCCGCCGCCCAGCACCGGACCATCGGTGGCCGAAACCACCGGTTTCGAAGCGCGCGCGATATGCTCGAAGAGGGGGCGGCTAGCACGGCACATCTCGCGACACGCCTCGGCGTCCGCCAGCACTGCTAGCTCTTGGATATCCGCGCCCGCGAAGGCGCCGTCATAGCTAGTGAGCACGATCCCGCGCACGCTCGCATCGTGCTCGAGCTCGGTGAGCGCACTGTCGATCTCGAGCAGCGTCGCTTTCGAGAGCGCATTCTTCACTTCCGGACGGAAGACCTTGATCACCCCGAAGGCTCCGCCGCGCTCGATGAGTACGTTGCGTTTGAATCGTGGAAGGCTTGCCTCTCTCGCCGCCCGGGGCACGAAAAATCCGGGGTTATGGGCCGCGTAGCGCTCGCACAGCTCGGCCGCACGCGCCCCGCCGAGCTCTTCGGCAAGCTCAAGAGTTCCTTTGCGGAAACCGAGTGCCGTGCGCGTCAGCCAATTGGTTTCGGTCGGCGTGCAGACATCGTGCTCGATGACGAAATAGGTGCGCGAGCAGAGCACCGCAAGAATGCGGTCGAGCACCTTGTCGCGAAGCGAAGCGTCATAGCTGGCGATTTGTGGCGCCTTGGGATCGTGCCAGGGCGTCCTTCCTTGCTTCTCCAGGATGGGCGGCGGCGCGAACCAGGGCGTGCCGGTCTTGGCGCTCTGCATGAGCAGCTGACACTTATGCACCAGCAAGTTGCCGCGCGTCAGGTCCATCACGTTGAAGGGGCCGCCGCCGCCGATGGCGTCATTCACGATGGCGTCGACCTGGGCGACCGTGGCGATGCCGCGCTCGACGAGGCGCGCCGCTTCGGAGATGTAATTGCAAAAAACGTCGTCGGCCGCGAAGCACTCGACGTCGGCGGTGACGATCGGCACCTTGCCCAGCCGCCGGAGCGTCTCCAGCATGCGTGCTCCGAGGGCCGCGTCACCGCTCAGCACGACCTCGATCGGCAGGGAACGCCACGCCGGATAGAAGGGATGATTCACGAAGCAGCGCTCCGGGCGGCTCGCCTCGACCGCGATCTGGGCCCGCGGCAAGCCCGAGGTGGCGAAGCCGATCAGGCAATCCGGCCTCACCACTGCTTCGACGCTTGTAAGGATTCGACGCTTCGTGGCGAGATCTTCGCTCGCTGCCTCGAGCACGTAGGCGCATGCCGCGAGGTCTTTGAGGTCCAAGGTAGGCGTCAGGGCTCGCTCGATGGCTTTGGCGACGCTGCCGGCGATCTTGCCGCGCGATACCGCTTTCTCGATGTAGCCGCGGACCCGCGAGACGCCGGCGTCGAGCGCCTCCTGCCTGACATCGACGAGAAAGACTCGAGCCTCGCGATCTTTCGAAAGCGCGCTGAGAAATCCGTACGCCAGGTCGGGGCCGATCGCGCCCGAGCCGATGACTCCGACGATCATGCAGGCCTGCTCACAGGAAGGCCTGACCGAGCTTGTGCTCCGCGATGGTCCCGAAAATCTTGCTACTCGGCGCCTCGATGTCGTCGAAGACGGCGTTCATCAGTCCGTCGAGCGCGATCTCGTAGTTCTTTTCGACCAGTGGCCGATCGGGCGAAGGCGTGCGCCCGACCACGCGGTAGAACGTTTCATACAGCCGGCTCGCGCGGGCATTCAGAATCGCGGTCCCCGAGTAGGTCGAGTGCCGGGCGTGGGCGCGAAGCTCGACGCCCTGAATCGCGAAGATCAGCGCTGCGGCGAGGTAGTATTTGAATACCGTGACCGACTCCCCGGCGAGCACGGCCGCGTTGAAGCCCTGGCTGTTGATGTTCTGATTGAACTGTTCGGCATGCGTCGGAAAGAAACAGCAGATCGGGTTACCGAGGTGAAGCAGTCTGGGTACGATCGAGTTCGCGCAGATCTGCAGACCCTTGAGACCGAACTTGACGCCACCATCGGCGAGCGCGAGCGATGACGGGAGACCTTTGTTGAACTCCGGCATGACGAGCAAGCTGATCTGCGCGTCGAGCTGTTTGGCGATGAGCGCGATGTTTTGGCGCATTTGATCCATCCCGGTGCCGACGTACTGGGCGAAGAAGTTGCCGGCCTGAATCACGTCGTTTCGGGCGACGTCGACCAACGGATTGTCATCGACCGAATTGAGCTCGGTCTCCACCTGACCCGCGACCGTGGAAAGCCCGTCGAGCAGCGGCCCATAGAACTGAGGCAGGCAGCGAATCGAGTAGCGATCTTGCACCAGATCTTCGGCAGACAGCTTGGCGTCTGGCGCTTTCAACAGGTGCCTGATCTTGGCCGCAGCGAGGACCTGACCAGGATGTGGTTTGAGCTCGTGGACGAACGGGTCGAACGAATCCGGCACGGCCATCATTGCCTGGCAAAACAGGGCGTTGATCCAGAGGCTGAGATCGACGGAGCGCTGGGCGTCGGAAACAGCCAGCGCTGCGAGCCCGCTCAAGACCGACGTGCCGTTCACGAGCGCCAGGCCTTCCTTGGCCTTGAGCTTCATCGGTTTCAGGCCAATGGCCTCGAGGGCCGCGAGACAGCTCGTCTGCCCTTGGTAATCGACCTGATAGCTCGCATCGAGCCCCAATAGTGCGCCGGCGATTTGCGACAGCGGAACCAGATCTCCGCTCGCCCCGAGCGAACCCAGATCTTTCACGACGGGCGTGATGCCCTCGTTCAGAAAGGTGACGAAGCGCGCGATCAGCTCGTGTCGCACGCCGGACACACCCTTCGAGAGCATGTTGGCGCGGATCAGCATCGCAGCCCGGACCGCTTTGGTGGGGAGTGTCTTTCCGATGCTGCATTTCAACCCCCAGATCAGATTTTCCTGCAGCTGCGCGGTGCGCTCCCCTTTCAGGGTCTGGTCTGCCATGCCGCCGAAATTGGTGTTGATCCCGTAGATGGGCGTGCCAGCATCCAGCGCGTTCTGCACGACCGCGGCTGACCTCTCGCAGCGCGCCACGAACGAGGGATCTCGAGGCAATTCCACCTTGCGCTCGCCCTGGCAGACGTCGAGCACGTCTTGGAGCGTCAAGCGCCCGCCATTGGCGATCAGCGGCGCCCGAGTCGAATGCTCGGGGGAGGCATCCTCGCTCAGCGCCTGCTCGCGAAGCTTCTGTTTGTAAACCTTGCCGCTGGGACTGGTCGGCAGTGAGTCCACGAAGCGGACCTGATCCGGCACCTTGTAGTCTGCCAGCTGTCCTTTGCAGAAGGCCTTCAGATCATCCTCGCGCGCGGTCGCACCCTTCTTCAGCACGACGTAGGCGCGCGATCGCTCCCCGAGCACCGGATCGGGAATGCCGATCACGGCGGCGTCCTGCACGCCGGGGTGCCGGTACAAGAAGTCTTCGACATCGGGCGGGAAGATCGCGAAGCCGCCCCGCTTGATCATGTCCTTCTTGCGGCTGAGGATGCTGACGTAGCCTCGCGCATCCATCGACACCATGTCGCCCGTATAAAGCCAGCCGTCCTCGTCGATGACCTCGGCCGTGAGATCCGGGCTCTTGTAGTAGCATTGCATGTTGGCGTACCCCCGGGAGGCCAGCTCACCCGGCGTGCCCAATGGCACCTCGTTATGATCGTCGTCCACGACCTTGAGCTCGATCCCGGGCAGAGCTCTGCCGACCGTCGCGGCGCGCACCTCTGGTGGATCGTCGAAGCGGGTAATGGTGAGCGCCGGCGATGTCTCGGTGAGGCCATAGCTGATCGCGATATTGCAATGCATGCGCGTCATGATTTGGTTGATGAGCTCGACCGGACAGGGCGCCGCCGCGATCATCCCGGTCCGCAGACTGCAGAGGTCGTACTTGTCGAAGCTCGGCACCGCGAGCTCGAGCACGAACATGGTGGGAGTGCCATAGATGATCGTGCACTTCTCCTGCTGGATCAGGGCCAGCACCTTTTCGGCCTCGAACTTGGCCATCACGACCATCGGCGCGGCCGCGGCCGCCGCGCACAGAATCGCAACGACCGCTCCGAAAACGTGAAAGAACGGCACGACGATCAAAAAGCGGTCCTTCTCGGACGCCTCGAGCGCCGCGTTCTCGTTGTAGGCGGTCCAAACGATATTGCGGTGTGTGAGCATCACGCCCTTGGGGCGGCTGGTCGTTCCCGAGGTGAACAGCATCAGGGCGATGTCCTTCTCGGGATCGATAGCCGGGGCTTCGAAGCGAACCGGCCCCTTGCCGAACAGGCTCTCGTAATGGACCGAACCAGCCCCGTAAGGTGCCAAGGGACTCGCGGCACCGAGGTCGACGACGATGTTCTTTCTCAGCGTCTCGAGCTGCGGGCGCATCGCTTGGACGATGGAGGCCAGCTCCCGCCCGCCGAATTCGGACGCCGTGAAAAGCACCGAGATGTCGCTGAATGCCAGGACCTGCTCGAGCTCGAACTCGCCCAAGCGCGTGCTCAGCGGTACGATCGTCGCGCCGGTCGCGGCAATCGCGAAATAGGTTTCGACGAACTCGGGCCCGTTGGGCAGGAGTATGCCCACGTGATCCCCGCGCTTCACCCCCATCGCGACCAAGGCCGCCGCGAGTCGTTCGGCGCGCTGCAAGAGATCTCGAAACGTGAGGCGGCGGCCATTGAACACGACTGCTTCGTTGTCGGGAAACCTCTGCGCTGCGTCCTGCAGGAGCCCGAAAACCGTGTGGTTCGGAAAGACCACGCTATGACGTGAAACCCTCGACGAATCTTGCTTTGTTTCCATGGTTCACCCCGAAAATCAGATTCGATACAGCATTGCGGACGAGTACCAGCCGGTACCCACCGCTGGAGACAGGATCAGGTCACCCGGCTTGATCTGGCCGGCATCGATGAAGTGCTCGAGCGAGGCCGGGATAGCGGCCGACGAAACGTTGCCGACCGACCGAAAATTCGAAAGAAGCTTTTCGGCAGGCACCTCCAGCGCCTTCGAGAGCGCGACCTGTATCCCTTCGGTTCCCGAATGCGGGACGACCCAGGTCACGTCGCTTAGAGTCAGGTGGTTTCGTTCGAGCAGCTTTCGGCTCACGCGAGCCATGCTGCCTGCCGCAAGCTGGTTGATCTCCATTTGCGGAGCGTGGGTCTCGACGTGACCTTGCTCGTCCACGCACATCAGCTCGTGATGGCTGCCGTCGGACTGGAGCTCGTAGTCGATGAGCTGCAAGCCGGGTTGTAAGCCGCGCTCGAGCACCCACGCGGCCGCGGCGTCGCCATACACGAGCGTGGCCCTGCTGCCAGGTTTGGCGCGCTGCGAGACCGTTTCCGAACCGACCACGAGCGCGCGCTCGTAGCGGGGCTGCTGCAGGAAATTGTGAGCGATCGCAACACCGCTCACGAATCCGGTACATGCCCCCGAGACATCGAACGCGAACGCCTGGGCGGCGCCAAGCAGCTGCTGGATCTTCGGCGCGAGCTCGGGAATGTAGCGACGCTGCGTCCAGTTCGCCAGAATCAAGAGGTCGATGTCGGCGGCCCGAGTATCGGCGCTCGCCAGGGCGCGCTCGGCAGCCCAGGCGCCCATTTCCGCGACGCCCTCGCCCTGCCCTGCCCAACCGCGGCGGTGGACGCCGAGTCTCGCCAGCTGCTCGGGCGTCGGCGGCGCATCTAAGGCAGGTAGCGTCTCGTTGGTGTGACTGAGCTTAGGGAAGTAAATGCCCCGACCCGTGATGCGTACCGAATTCATTTCTGCGGTTCTCCTCGTGCGGGACCCGGCCCCGAAAAACCGACGTGACGCTCGCGTCCCCTCGGCCCCCTTTGCTCGTATTGAACTCGCTCCGATGTGAGACGACAAGGGCAAATCGCCTCGCCGTCGGTGAGTCGCTCAATAAAGTCACAAGACGTCAGTAGAAATACCCACTACGCAGTAGAAATACTCACCCTACGCAGTGGGGTGTGGGTCGTCCTGCCTCGGCGCCTGTGCATGAGCGAGCAACACGGTGCTGTGTGCATGAGCAACACGGTGCTGTTGCCTACCGCCGAGGGCGAGAACGAAACAACAGGAGGCGGGGGTCGGGACCGCTTAGGGCTCGGCCTGTTATATTTGATTTGGGCAGCCGGCTTCCCGCGAGAGTAAATCCGGCCACCATCCGGCAACACGCTCGTGTGGAGCGCTTTTCGGCGCTAGAGTCGGAGTCGTGACTGTTGCACACGACGTACCTCGGCCTGCTGATCCCGGCAGCTTCGATCAGTTCGTGTACTTGCACGGGGTCGGGTTTCGGGAATACGAGGCGCTACTGCGGATGCGCGGCGATCGCAGCGTGCCGCGCATCACCTACCTACGCGGGGAACTCGAGCTGATGACACCGTCGCGCTACCACGAGAACGACAAGAAGCGCTTCGCACGACTGCTCGAAGCGTGGGCCGAGGAAACGGGCACGGAGCTCGAAGGGGTGGGATCCTGGACGCTGAAGAACAGCAAAGAGGAACGCGGGGCCGAGCCGGACGAGTGTTACACGGTGGACCGCGTTCCCGAGAGCGACGAGGATCGACCGGATCTGGCTATCGAGGTGATCTGGACTGCCGGGGGGATCGACAAACTCGAAGTCTATCGAAAGCTAGGCGTGCGCGAGGTCTGGTTCTACGAACGTGGGACTTTGCGTTTCTTCGTTTTACGCGGGGAGCAATACGAGCCGCTGACGCGCAGCGAGATACTACCGGGCGTCGATCCGGAGCTGTTCATTCGCTGCATGGCGGAGCCAACGCAGGCGGACGCGGTGCGCGCCGTGCGTCGGGTGCTGCGCGGGACGTGATACCAATCTCCGTCGTGGCACGGCATGGGATAGCTGTCGCGGTTGTTCATGCGCAGGTAGAGCAGGACGAAATGAGATCTTCCTTGTCTCGAAACGCGCGGCACGCCCTAGCCTGACCAGCGCGTCCGGAGCTTCGAGAGCAGTGTGGCGTCCATCTGGCGAAACTGTGCGACGTGAGCTGCCGCGTCGGTGCCGGCGCTGCCCTCGATCGAAAAGCTGCCGGACTTACCGCTCACCAGCGGTCCCTCGCTCGGCACGTTGAGCTCCCGCAGCAGGAGCCGGGAGCATTCGGTGGTGCTGGCGTAGCCGTCAGTGACGATGCTGGAGTGCGTGATGGCGAAAAGCTTCTCGTTCGCCTTGGCGAGCTCACCCATCTCGCGAAAGGCCTGCAAGGCGTTCGGCGCAAACTCGCGCTTGAGGACATTGGCAAAGCCGGCGTGCAAGCCATCGGCCAAGAGCGCCGCGTCGATGCGCTCGCGATCCTCGGGACGCGTCAGCAGCTTTTCGACCGCGGCGTAGCCGGCGCTCCAGGCACTGAGCGCGATGCGCCGCGGCTTGGCGCCTCTGCCCTGGCATAGCGGCGTGACCGCCATGTCAATCTGCCGCAAGAGCGACGACAACATGCCGCCGGCCTGAAACGCCTGGGCGTATTTCTCGGCCCCGTTGCCCGAGTTGTAGATGACGACGACTGCTGCGATCCCAGCCTTCTCGACCGCGTCTCGCACGTACGGGTGCGCGCCGTGAAAATGCAGCATCAAGTCGTAGGGACCCTGGCAGCCCTCCGGCACGAACACCACGTTGCCGTTGTAGGTGTTGGTCTGGCGAAAGCTCGGGGTGGCCGGCAGCGACTCCGGTGTCACCGGTGCTGGCCCGGTCGCGCTCGGCGCGGCCGGCGCTGCGCTCGTGACCGCGCGCGGCGGGCCAGCCTTTTCGTGCTTCTCGGCGCAACCGATCACGGCGCCAAGCGCGATGAGCGCAAGAGCCGCGGTCCAAGCCTTCATGCGCCCGCGCTGGTGCGCGCTTCACGCCGCTTGCGCAACGTGCGGCGGAAGAAGAACGAGCCGACCAGGAACACCACGCCGCCAACCAGCCCCGCAGCGAGCTGCACCTTGACGAAGTAGGAAAGCGCATTGTCGACATCGGGACCACACGACACGGCGCTACTACCCAGCGGCTTATACAGCAGGCTGAGCAGCCAGGGGCCGTTGAGGCACGCAAACACCACGCCGGCCAGTATGCCAAGAGAGCCCTCGATAGCGCGGCGGCGGAGCAGGCTCGCCTTCACTTCCACGATGGCTTCGGACATGAGAGGGCGAAGCATAGTTGCTCCCCCAGACCGGGGGGCCCCTTCGCTTGCCCAATTCCACTTCGTGCACGAAGTGAATGTGCGCCAGGACAAGCCGCCACTGGCAGCGACGGTCGCCAGGATCAGCCGGAAACCCCAATGATTTTTCGCAGTTAGCATCGCTACGCTAGACTGCCCGGGTCCAATGCAGCTCGGTTCAGCGGTACTCGAACGTCGGGTTGAGCAGCGAACCGGGCGGGCCGCTGCCACGAAACTTGGGACTGTCTCGCAGCGCCTGGGTGAAGGGCATGAAACGAGCCAGAGTGGTGCCCGGCTTGGCTGCCCCGCACAGCTCGAGCGAGACATCGAACAGCCGCAGCGCGTGCTTTTCCATATTCTTGGCGCGCAAGATCTCCGCACCATGCCGCGCGAGTAACTCGGTGGGATGCGAGCGCATGTTGCCGCGGGTCAGGGCCGCGATGAACCATTCCTCAGCCAGAGACCGTACGATGAACGTCGGCTTGACCGCCTGGGGTGCCCACAACAGCGCCCGCAGTGCAATATCGAACGCGAAACGCGTGGCCAGCCGCTCGCTGAGCAAGCGGGCTCCATCGGGGTCGCTGGCCAGGGAGCTTGCGCCACATAACTCGAGCGTGGCCGCCAAAAACTCAGCGCGCCCGGCAACGCCACCGCGATCGAGGCGCGCGCGCTCGAGCTCGATGCGCGCCATGTAGGCGGCGTTGATCGATAGATCCAAGGGCGAATCGAAATGAGCGCGTGACTCGAATGCCAGCGTAGTCGCCTGGTCGAAGCGGCCCAAGAACGCTCGCGAACGAGCGCTGGTTCCCAGACTCATACCCAGCTGGCGATTCGGTGTCAGCCAGGCTGGCTCGCGGCCAGCGCCGGTACGCCACAAGCGCAGCTCGACGTCGGAGTCGGCGCGCGTCATCGGCAATGACACCGCGCGCGGCGGCTGAATCGAAGCGGCTTGCTCGAGGAGCTCGTTCGTGTCCCGTTCGAGCTCGGTCGTCAGCGAGTCTACGGCCTCTGCCTCGCAAGGGAAGGCATTCTGACGGGCCACCACAGCTTCGTAGCGCATGTCGAACGTCTCGGCGGCGAGGTGAAGCGAATCCGCGTTCTCGGCGATCTGGCCGAAGCCACGGAGCGCCTGCTGCGCCGTGACGTGATCGCCTCGGTGATTCGCGCAGGTGAACGTGAAGTGCCACAGGCGTGCCGCGAGCTCGCGCGTCGGTACCCTCGCGCGGTGCTCGGCAGCGATCGCCCCATCGCCATACCAGCCACCTTCGAGCGCCAGCGCCAAGCCTTCGTAGCTACCGCTGAAGGTCTCGAGCTCGACCTCGGCCAGCGCAGCCAACGAGCGCGTGCGACCTGCAGCATCGGGCGTGCCGACCAAGGAGCGCATCGACTCGGACCACATCAGCTGCGAGAGCGCGTAGGCCCCTTGCCGGAGCGGCAGTTGATCACCCGCATTGCGGGCCTGGCCCAATACGTCTGCGTGGAGCTCGGCGACCATCTTGGCGCCGCGAACCAGCGCGGCCGGAGTTTCACGAAAGGCCCGATCGATGCTGCGCAGCTTGGAAGTGGCCCGCAGCGGCACCAAGATGCCGGGCAAGAATGGCTCGAGCAGCGCCGTGCAGGAGGGCCGCTGCCGGCGCAAGGCGTTGAGTACGCCGTTGCAGCCGACGTCGGCCAGCAGCATCGCCGGGTGCTCGACACGATCGGCATACTCGCGATTGGCGGAAGTCACGCGCACGCTGCCGCTCGCGGGAATCGCTGGTAAGGTGCCGACCGGCTCGCGACCGAGCGCCTCGAGCACGCTACGCACCTCGGCCTCCGCCATCGGTCGCGCTTTCGGAGGGGGGTTAGGATTGCTGGGCGTTGGCTTGTCTTCGACCGGAGAAATTCCCGCCAAGCCGCGCTCGATGGCATCGTTGAGCAGCGCGATGGGCAGCGGGATAGTCCGCTGCGCCGGGCGCAGGTGTAACGTTTTGACACCGCAATACGCCGCCAGGCGCGCCGCCAGGTCGACGGTGGCGGCGAGCAGGCGCACGTAGCTACCGAGTGAGGCGTGCAGCTCATCGCGATCACGCGAGTCGGCCACGACGAATAGCCAACTGCCGCCAGCTACCTCGAGTGCCTTGGCCGCCGCCTCGCGATGGTCTGACTTCAGCGCGTCGGGTACGTCTTTCGCGTGCGATTTGCCCGCCAGGTTCTGCTGACACCAGTCGAGGTAAGGGCGGACCAGCGGTCGCGTCTCGTCGGGCGTGCCTGGGAGCAGCACTCCACCGAGCACCAAATCGCTGGTTCCTTGCTCGAACTGGCCCGATTCGTCGAGCGCCAAGGTCCAATCCGGGCTCTTGCGCAGAGCCTCCCCCAGCGGTCCCCGTACACCATCCGTTAGTTCCATCGGCAAACCCTAGCTCAACCTCACACTCGCGCTCACGGCAAAACCCTTGTCTGAACCCTACTGCAGGGCTAGAAGGTTTTCATGGTATCGAAAGGTGGGCATGCAGCGGGTGTCGTGAGCTTCGATGGTGTGCTACCGCGACAGCGGCCCGAGCTTCGCAGCGCGAAAGCGCGCGATACCCAAAAGCTGGTCGAGCTCATCAACCAGGGCCGGCGCGAGGGGTCTTTCGCCGGCGACACAGTGCTGACGCCCGCCTCGTTTCGAAGCTATCGGCGGGAGCTCAGCGCCAGAGGCCTGAAGCACGAAGTATTGCTGGCCAGCGTCGGCGGCGAGGACGTGGGCTATGTCGACTACGCAGCACGTGGGCAGCGCGGCGAAATACTCGGCCTGTATGTCGAACCGAGCGCACGCAGACTAGGGCTGGGCAGTTATCTGACGGCCATCGCCCTCAACGCGCTGACGGCCTGGGGGACTACCAGCGCCAGCGCCGAGGCGTTCGGAAATAACCGAGCCTCGCTCGCCACCGCGACAGCGCTCGGGCTCAGAAAAGCGGGCAAGCGCGCCGGCAAGGCACAGCGGCCGGTGCTGCGTCTGGGGCTGCCGCTAGAGCCGTTTGCGCGCGTAAAGCCGCGACTGAAGGGCTACGAGTTTCTCCAAGGGGAGAGCTGGCTGGCTCACCATCTGGCGATGGCGCGTGTGCTTTCGGCAAAGCTCAGCCGCTTGCCGGGTGTGCAGGCCGTGCTGGGTTTGGGCTCGGTCGCGCGCGGGTTCGCTGACGCCTGGTCGGATCTGGATCTGGCGGTCATCTTACGTGGCGCCCAGGGCGTGCCCTGGCGCGGCGAGCGCTGGTTTGCGGGTGTGAGCGTCGATCTCTACGCCGTCGATCTCGAAGCTTCACCCATCGCTGGGTGGGATGAGTCGCGACGACAGGCGTTCGAAGAGGGCATCGTGCTCTACAGCCGACCGGGTTTCAGTCTGCCCGGCTTTCGCAAGGCCCTTCGGCTCGACGAGAGCACACGGCGTAACGCGATGGTCGAGCTGCTCTTCAAGATCGGTTGGCTCGGTTTCGAGCCTCGAGCCTGGTACGGCCGCGTAGTGCACGGCTACCGTTGGGCGCTGCCCCACGACTTGTGGCTCGAGCGCGGCTCGATTCCGGCCGCCCACGTCATGGTCGACCGAGTGCTCGATTACCTGTTCGAGCTGCTGTTTCTCGTGAATGGTCGCCGCCCGGTCGATCCGAAGTGGCGCCGCTACCTGGTCGAGCACCTGGCCTGGCTGCCCCAGCGTTTCTCCCGAGGGCTGGCGGCTTTGGAAGGTGCGCGCCGCGACCGCGGCGGCTTCGCCATGCGCGCCCGTGTGCTGCACGAGCTGGTCGAGGCCACGGTGAAAGAGCTCATCCGCCGCGGGGACTTGCCCAAGGCACCCTACGAGAGCATCTTGCGCAACGTCGGCGAATACCAGCTCGATCGATGAAGACGCTGCGCGAGCCGCTCGACGAGCTGATGGCACGCTACGAAGCGTGCTCGGAGCATGGCTCGAAAGTGCTCGAGCTGCTGACCATCGTCGATCTGTTGTTCCGCGTCGATGGTCTGAGGCTGTGCATGTCACTGCTCAGCGACGATGACCAGCAAGAAGAAGGTGTTTCCGACACGCTAGCCAACACCAAGGACCTGGGCGCAGGCTCGTGGCTGATCGTCGTGGAGCGGCTGCTCAAGCTACCGCAGCGCCAGGGTTCCGACGACCGCCGCTGGTTCGATGCGCACCGCGCGGCGGGCCACTTCCAACAACTGCACGACTTTCGCAACGCCTACGCTCATTGCCGCGGCTCGCGCGAACCGGCGGTGCTGGCAACGAGCCTGGGCCGCATCGAGCAGACACTGGCTTCGTGCCTGGCCGATCGACCGCGCTCCCCGACATTTTTCAGCGACGGCGGGGAGCTGTTTTGGAACGAGGGCGAGCGGAAGGTCGCCGGCGCACCGTTGCTTCTACCCGGTAGTGCGGTGGGCGCCGACGACTCGGTGCTTTGCCTCGATCGCCGCGACGACGAGCAACGAGCTCTTCGCTACTTGCTGCCCGTGTCGGGCGAGCAACACGTCGCTACCGCCAAGGACCTGTACGAGCAGCTCAGGCAACTGCTAGCGCGCAAATCGGGCCAAACGCTTGAGACATTGGGGAAGCAGTCCAAAGTCAACGCGGGTAGCGCGGTGGCGCTTGCCCGGCGCTTCCGTCAATATGCGGAACGCAGCGTGAGGCGCTGCGAGGCGCGGCAACCGGGACACGCTCTGGTCGAGCGGCTCGAAGCCAACACCTGGTTTCAAGGTTGGCTAACGCGAGCCGCCCGGGTCCTGGTCGTCGTCGGGCCAGAGGGCGCGGGCGTCAGCTCCTGGCTGAAGCAATTGGTCGAGCAGCGCTTGCAGGCCGGCAACGCCGTGGTGTTCGACAGCGCAGGCGAGCTGCCAGACAAGCCGTTTCCCGAAGTCTTGGCGGGTGGCCTTGGATTCGGCGCGGGATTGACCGGCCCCCTGCTCCAGGCCGCGCGAGAGTCACCCGATGGCAAGCTGCTGGTCGTATTCGACGACGTCGTGCTCGGCGGGCGCAATAAAGGGCTGCTCTACGACATCAGACAATGGAACTCGCGCCTGCGGGATAACGGAGTGCGCTTCGTGCTCGGCCTGCGTTCCTCGGAGCACGGCACGGCCCTGAAGCACTGGCAAGACAACCCGCCGGACGACCAACTGGCCATACACGCCCTCCCTCGTTTCAGCGCGCACGAAGTGCGACTGCTGGCCGAGCTCCTACCGTGCTCGGGTGATTCGCAGCGCGAGCTCGAGACGCGACGCAAGCTGGTCGCCCATCTGCTCGAAGGCGATGAAGACGCCATACGACGTCCGCGGCTTTTGGTTGGCGTGCTCAGCGACGCGACGCCGGCCGATGTCGAAGGACGAGATTTTTCACCGGTGGCGCTGCGCGCGCGCCAGCTCGATAGCGCCTGTCAGGTGAGTAGCCGCACCTTGCGCGAGCCGCTGGCGCGGCACCTGGCCGATGCCTTGCTGGCGCGCCGGCAGCTGCGCGTTCCGCTGTACGATCCCGTGCTGCGCGACAGTCGCTTGTTCTTCACCGAGCACGGCGAAAGCACGCGCATCTACGAAGAGCTGCTGGCAAACGGGCTGCTGAGCGAAGAGCGAGATTCGCAGGTCCGCGTGGTGGGCTTCACGAGTCTTGCCATGTTCGCGTTCGTGGCCGCGCTGGGTGTAGACGTGGTGACCAGTACACACGCGGTCGCCGCGCTCGTAGCGCTCGCTGACGACTTCGAGCCCGCGCTCGACGTCGCTGCGCACGCGGTCGTGAGGTGGACGGCTCTACCGGGCGAGCGCCCCGCGCTGCCGGTCGACCAGGCGTCGCACGAGCCGATGGGGCGTTTGCTGCGAGCCGTAGCTGCGCTCGACCGGCGCGCGTTTCTCGAGCTTCTGCGCCATCTCCTCGAAGGCCCCGAGCTCGATTGGCTCTTGACCGCGCTCATCGCCATCAGCGAAAAGGGTCAGTCGAAGACGGCCTCGTTGGGGCTTTCGCTGCTGGCCGCCGCTCCGGCTTGCAGCGCTGATTTGGCGGAACGAGCCCAGATCGCCAACGCCTATGCGCTGTGGGATCTCGACCAGTATGCAGCCATGGAGCTTGAGCTCCGTGGCGTGACGACCCGCGCTCCGCGTGTCCAGCTGCTGCGGGCCATGATCGCAACTGCGCGCGGCGAGTTCGCGACAGCTAAGTCGCTGTACGACGAGCTCGCTGCCAGCGCCGATGTGGATGCCAATCTCGCGCTGGAAATCCCGATGCGTAGCGCCCCAGCCTTGATTGCGCTGGGCGAAGGAGCATTGGCCGAGCGCCAGCTGCGTGCCAGCCTGACGCAAATTCCGGTCGATGGCCTGCGCGCGCGGGCCGAGATCTTGGGGCATCTCGGCGAAGCCCTGACCGAACAGGGCCGCCTGCCCGAGGCCGAAGTATTCTACCGCCAAAGCATGGCACTCAATCGTCAGCTTGGTTCACTCATCGGTCAAGGTGTGTGTCACGCCATCTTGGGCGACCTGCTGAGCCGGCAGCAACGCTACCCAGAGGCTCGCGCTGAGCTAGACCTCGCGCTCGACATCGCTCGGCGGGTCGACAATCCTTGGCGCGAAGCCTGGACTTTGCTGCGAATGGCCCGCGTCGAGGAGGGTAGCGGGAACGTCCATGCTGCCGCCAGGCGCTCGCAAGAAGGCCACGCAATCTTCGCCCGTCTCGATTGCCATCCGCAGTAGCGCCGCCCCCCACGGAGCTCAATCCGCGCTATGCGGCGGGGCTCAACCTGCGGCAGCCCATCTCTTTCATGTAGTCAAAAATCACCCCTCGTGTCCGAGTCAAGTGCAGCCCCCCTTCCCTTTCACTGAGAGGGCGAGCATAGTTGCTCCCCAGACCGGGGCCCCCTTCGCTTGCCCAATTCCACTTCGTGCACGAAGTGAATGTGCGCCAGGACAAGCCGCCACTGTGCAGCGACGGTCGCCAGGATCAGCCGGAAACCCCAATGATTTTCGCAGTTAGCATCGCTGCGCTAGACTGCCCGGGTCCAATGCAGCTCGTGAAAGTCGCAGCCGCGACGCTCAACCAGACGCCACTCGACTGGGACGGCAACCAGCGCCGTATCAGCGAGCTGCTCACTCGCGCGCGCAGCGAGGGCGTGAGCGTGCTGTGTCTGCCCGAGCTGTGCATCACCGGTTACGGCTGCGAGGACGCCTTTCTTTCGCCCGCCGTGCGCGCGACGGCGCTCGCGGTGCTGGAAGCGCTGCTGCCCGAGACGCGCGGTCTGGTGGCCTGCTTGGGGCTGCCGCTCTCGCATCAGAAAGGCGTGTTCAACGTGTCGGCGCTGGTGGCCGATGGCAAGCTTCGGGGATTCGTCGCCAAACGCGCGCTGGCCGGCGACGGCATTCACTACGAGCCGCGTTGGTTCAAACCCTGGCCCGCTGGCGCCCGCACCACCACGAGCGTGCTCGGCAGCGAGCTGCCGCTGGGCGACGTGCTTTTCGACTGCGCGGGGGTGCGCATCGGGTTCGAGATCTGCGAGGACGCCTGGATGGCGGACCGACGCGGCGCCGAGCTGACCGGCGTCGATCTGATACTGAACCCGTCGGCGAGTCACTTTGCCTTCGGAAAACACGAGGTGCGGCGCCGGCTGGTGCTCGAAGGCTCACGCGCCTTCGGCGTCACGTATCTGTACGCCAATCTGCTGGGCAATGAGGCCGGACGCGCGATCTACGACGGTGATGCCCTGATCGCGAGCGATGGCGCGCTGGTCGCGGCGGCGCGCCGCTTCCGTTTTACCGAAGGAGAGCTGACGACGGCGATCGTCGATGTCGAGCTCACGCGCACGCGCCAGGGCTGGCGCTCGTGCTACACGCCATCGGTCAGCGATGCACCGTACAGCCGTGTGGTCGTGCCGTTCGAGCTGCCGAAGGCGGCCGCGGCCGCGCCCGCGCCGGTCGCCGTCAGCTGGGAGCAAGGCGATCACGTGAAGGAGGAGGAGCTGGCGCGTGCGCTCGGCTTGGGCTTGTTCGACTATTTACGCAAGAGTCGCTCGCGCGGCTTCGTGGTCTCGCTTTCCGGCGGTGCCGACTCGGCAGCGGTAGCGTCGTCGTGTGCTTGCATGGTCGGGTTCGCGCTCGCGGACCTTGGGATGGATGGTCTGAAACGCGTGCTCGATTACGTGCCGGGCGTGGCACAGGCACGGAGCGGCGCGGAAGTCGTGCGAGCACTCCTCACCACCGTCTACCAGTCAACGCGTCACAGCTCGCAGGTGACTCGCAGCGCAGCGCACGGCGTGGCTGAGGCGCTCGGCGCTCGGCATTTCGAGCTCGACGTGGAGCAGCAAGTCGCAGGCTACGTCGCAATGATCGAAGGCGCGCTGGGCCGCAAGCTGGACTTTTCGACCGACGACCTAGCGCTTCAGAACATACAGGCGCGCGCGCGCGCGCCCAGCGTCTGGCTGCTCGCCAACATCGCCGGCGCGCTATTGCTCTCCACCAGCAACCGCTCGGAGGCTGCGGTCGGCTACGCCACCATGGACGGCGACACTGCCGGCGGGCTCTCGCCCATCGCGGGCGTCGACAAGGCTTACCTGCGGCGCTGGCTGGTCTGGCTCGAGCAGCATGGGCCCGAAGGACTATCGCCCATCGCGGCGCTTTCGGCAGTGAACGCGCAGGCCCCGACGGCGGAGCTGCGACCCGCCTCCGAGAACCAGACCGATGAGGGCGATCTGATGCCCTATGATCTGCTCGACGCCATCGAGCGCGCCGCCATCCGCGACAAGCGCAGCCCGCTCGAAGTGTTCGAGCTGATGCGCGCCAGCTTTCCGCAGCACGCCACGCCCGCGCTCGTCACCTGGATCGAACGCTTTTTCCGGCTTTTCACCCGCAACCAGTGGAAACGCGAGCGCTACGCGCCCTCCTTCCATCTCGACGACGAGAACCTCGATCCGAAAACCTGGTGTCGCTTCCCCATCCTGTCGGGCGGCTTCGAGCGCGAGCTCGCCGAGCTGCGCAACAAGGTTCTACCTTGGTAACAACCTGATCATCTCGCGTCCGAAGTGTGATGGTATCTGGCGAGCTGCTCGGCAGGCAGGCGTTGCTGATGGCGATGCGGCGGGTGTAGCGACAGGAGTAGCGGTGGACCTGCTGGGCGTCGCCGAATAGTCGTTTGGTGTAAACGATCCAGGCGGCGCGATTCAGGGGACTCATGCCTTCCTTCGCGCAGCCGGTGTGCCAGCGCCCCAGCGCTTGGCTCCGCATGACCCGGCGCTGGCCCTCCGGGTGCGCGTCTCCGCGTGAGTCCCCCGAAAAGCAGGCCCGCTTGACCGAACACCGTCTGCGAATTTGTGCTCGTCCGTCCCGATCCCTCTGCCGATCAGCCGCACCCGACCCCGGACCGGCCAGATCACAAATCAAGGCTGGCAGCGCTAGTGAGCATAGCTCGTCCGGCGGCATGAAGACAACATGAAAATGGTGGGTGGGGAGCACGCGCACCAATCCGTGCTCGGCCCGAGTGCGCTTACCGAAAATCCCTAACACTTAGGGCAATGGTGGTTTGAGACCGCCTGCTCCTGAGCGTTGCCGCATGGACTACGCGCGCGTTTGGGTCAGTGCTGGGGTGTCAGCTCGGCTACATCGCCTCCGCCTGACCGAGGCTTTGCCTAGCGCAACTGAAGTATCTAGAAGAGTACGCTGAATAGCGCTCGTTGCGTGCGCGCACAGCGCTGTGCCGCGGTGGCTGGGTTCGATGATTAGAGTGCTCCGACTGGGCAACTCAGCGGGAGGCGAGCCCCCACCAAAAAAAGTCCTCGCCCCTCAGGATGCCGAGCCCTACGACTATTGTGTCAACGGCAACGAGCTCAGAATTTCGAACCTTAAGATGTTGATAGCAACGAGGATTACCCTATGAAAGCCACGCTTTTTGCTACCGCGGTCCTTGCCCTTACGACGTATTTGCTCGCGGCGTGCGCGCCACCGCCCGCTCAGACTGCAATCGAAGGTGACAGTCAAGGCGACGATTCGGCGATCAAGGAGGGGTCAGCCAAGATCAATTTGATCGACGGTCGAACGGTGAGGTCCAAGCTCGAGGTCGCCGAGATTGCCAAGCAGCCCCGGGGCGGATTCGTCATGGTGCTTGCCAACCCTGTCCCGATCGACCCACCCATTGTTCTTAAGCTGCAGCAAACGGGATCATCCTCGCCTCAGTGTGAGGTGAGCCTCACGGGGGTTTCAAGCGTTGACTCGGAAAGAGCTGAGGCTGTTCAGTACGTCACGGTGGCCGGCGCCGAATGTCAACTGACTCCCGGGGCCTCGTACGTTGGTACCTGGCCGGGTGGTTCGGCAAAAATGCGCATCGGCCAAGACGCCGGACGCCTAGACCGTGAGTAGACAAGGCGGACTTCTGACGGCGTGGGTGACGGCTTCAGGCTCTTGCCGATTGCGGCGCGTGGCGCCCTCGACCAGCCGGCCGCAAGCTGTCCCTCGCTGCGTTCCGCTCAGCGGGCGCTTCGGTGCACGAGCGACAAAGCAATACCGATCGACGCCACGGCAGCCTTCTGCAATTGGAGCTGCACCTTGGCAGCCCGATCCGATTCAGCTTCGTGCGCCCTAGCTATGGGAGTTGGTCTTCAAGTATGGACGGGCCCCCGCCAGGCAGGCGCGCAGGGCTTGTGTGAGTCGCGTCGTCTCCACCGGTTTGTGCAGCACCGGACCCGAGAAGCTGGCCAGAAAATCCGCAACCGCCGGGACCGCCGAGGCGCCGGTCGCCACGGCGAAACGCTGGCGGTAGCTCGGCTGGCTTGCGACGGCGCGCTGATACACCTCCATACCCGAAATGTCAGGCAGTAGCATGTCGCAGATCACCACGTCGGGCGGCGTGTCCGAAAGCATGCGGCGCAGTGCCTGGCCGCCCGAGAGCGCAAACTCGACCACGATATCCTCGGCTTGCAGCTGCCGCCGATAGGCCGAGAGCAAGGCCATATCGTCGTCAACCAAGAGCAGCTTGGGGGCGTCGACCGCCATCGTCCCGCTGGTGCGGCGCCCGAGCGGTTCGGCGGCGCGCAAGCTGCCCGAGTCGCTCCCTGGAGGCGCAGAAGACAGCACGGCGGTCACGCGGGCAACCGGTCGAGTGCCGCTGGAACGGGCATCTTCGCTGGACAGTGCGAGCGCGGCGCGCATGTGCCCGCTGCTGTTGAACCGCTTCATCCAGCGGTTCACCTCGCGGACCAACCCGAACAGGTCGCCGCTCTTCTGGATGTAGCCGTGCGCCCCGGCGGCGGCCGCCTTGGTGCGCAGCACCTCCGCCGATAGGCTCGAGTAGAGGAGCACCACGGTCTCACCGTTGGGCTGCGCTTTCGCGAACACGCTCACGATGGTGTCGCCGCCAAGCCCTGGCATCTGGACGTCCATCAGCACCAGGTCGGGCTTCTCGTGCAGGATGAGCGCCACGCAACCGGCCGGCCTGTCGTGGGTGATCACGTCATAGCCAGCGCCTTCGAGGGCACCTTTGGTGACCTCGAGCACGATCTCGCTATCGTCGATGACTACAACCTTCGGTCTGCGAACCGACACGAGTCTGCCTCCGCCAGCGCTGCTGCGCTCAGTCTCTGCTCCAATGATCAGCGGCCCCGCCCAGTGCCAGCTCGACCAACCGAGGTCGTGCGCGCCCGAGGCTCGAACGCCGAGTCTCTACCGGAACGACGGCTACCGACAACCTTCTATTAAGTGGTCGACGCAGCAGCGCGCCAGAGCGCCACACTCTCCTGCCCTCCGATAGTGGTGGCTAGCAACGCGAACGAGATCCTTTGCTCGTCGCCTCCTTGCTCCCGGGTGGGGGGCCCCCACGCGAGCAAGTTTCCAGCCCGAGCCTTTGGGTGGTAGGCTCCTTGGCTCGGCTGGGTGCTTCTTTCGCACAGCCGCGGCTCCTCGGGCGGAAGCAAATGGATTGGGCTGGACAATGATGCGCGCGCTGGTGCCGGCGAAGATCGGACAGTCCTGGATCCTGCTCGATGCCGAGATCATTCGCGAAATCCTGGGAGCGGAAGTCTGGCTACCGATCCCGGGCGCGCGCGCGGAAATGCCGGGGGTGATCGCCTGGCGCGGTCGAGCGATTCCGGTCGTGGATCTGGCGGCTCCGTTCGGGTTCGAACGACTTGGTACGAGCGAGAGCCGGCCAAGAACCCTGATCGCGACCGTGGCAGAAAGCATCGTTGCGGTACCAGTGGATGCCGCTCGCGAAGTCCACGCGTTTTCTCCCAGCCAGCTCCGCCCCTGCAGCATCACCAACCTGCCTTATGCAGTGGCGGAGGCCGAGCTCTTCGAGCGTGTCCTGGCGGTGGTCGACCTACCGAAGTTCGTGGGCGAGATCTTGGGCGGAACCACGCGCGAGCTACACGGACACGAAGGGAGCTTTGGCCATGCCGGCACTGGCTGAGGCTCGCAGCATCCAGACCAGCTTGCTGGCGGTTCGGGGTACGAGCGCCAGCTGGAGCATATCCGGCGCGGCGGTCAGCGGCGTGCATCGACTTTCGGACTGGACCGGCGAGGAGCCGCTGGACGTCGCCGCGCAGCTGGGCGCCGCACAGCCGCCCGATGCGGAGGCCCGCGTGGTGGTGGTCGAAGCGGGGCAGGTGCGCTTACCACTCTTGGCCCATGGCACCCTCAGCCTGCTGCAAACGACCCCCGAGCACCTGCTCGTCCTACCCGCTCTATTCCAACAAGCCTCACCGCTCGTCGATCGTGTGGCGCTCCTCGATGGCGCGCCTGCGTTGTTCGTTCTGTCTCCCGCACGCCTGCTCGAGGTCTGGCTAAGACCCAAGCAGGCGGAGACGGCCTCTCCCCCCTCCTCTTCGAGGTAGCTCATGCTCAAGACGCTCACGCTTCGCATCACTCTCATCTTCGCCGTGCTCGATCTCCTGTTCACGCCGTTCGTGATCATCGCCTTCACACAGCTGCTCGGCACGAGCGGTTCGGCGGATACGATGCTGACCCTCGCTGCTCTCACCGTGCTCAAGATCGCAGTTTGGGTGATCTATCTGAACGTGGAGCTGGGTCCTTGGGAGCGCTTTGCGCGGGCAGCGCCGAAACATCGCACCCCCGAGCTCGTGCAGCGCGCCGATCGTTGTTTGCAGAGCCTGCCGCCCCGATTCAGCGCGGTTTATGTGCTGAGCTGGATCGCCACGTACGCTACAGGGTTTCTGATCGTCCGGGGTCTCGGGCCCGAGCACGTGGCGCTGCCCGCGCAAGCCGACAACGCCATCGCTATCCTGTGCGTCGCCACCATGTTCGGAACCTTCGCGTTCTCGTTCCCGCTGGCCTCGACCCTGGTGGCCGACGCTAGCAGCGAGTGCTCGGCGCTGGCGCGAGCCGGCGGTTACACGCTGGACAGGAGCCCCAGCTCACTTCAGCTGCGGATCGGCGCCGTCGCCATCGCGCTAGCCCTCGGCCCAATGCTGTGGATGGTGTCGCTCGGCTACATCAAACAAGTCGAGAGCAGTCACATCGAGCGCACCGCTCGAGCAGAGCTGGCGAGTGGCGACCTTTCGCTGGCAATTTCGTCGCTCGACAACCCGGCCGGACTCTCGGCCGTTTTCGAAAGCTTCCAGAAACGCAACGTCGACGGCCTGCTGCTCGAACCTTCGGGCGCGCGCGGCACCGAAGCGGCGCGGCGCGCGCTGGCCGGCGATGCGGAGCTTCAGCGCTGGCTCGAAGTGGAGCCGGCTCGCAATGTCGGTGGCATTCGTGCCCGCATCGATCGGCCAGACGTCGTGGCGTTTCGCCGCATCGATGCCGAACGCGTGGCAGTAGCGGTGCTGCGCATGCCCGTGTCCGCATCGTGGAGCTTCGTGCTCAGCTCGATCGTGTTCGCGGTGCTGGTGGCGATCTGGGCACCGATCTGCGCCTACGCCCTGAGCCGCGCCGTCTCACGTCCCATCGCCAATCTGACGGCCATTTCACGCCGCATCGTCGAACAGGGCGATCTCAAGGAGATCGGCACCGTCCCGGTCGCCACCAACGACGAAATTGGCGTGCTCACGGACAAGGTCAACGACGTGCTCGACCTGATGCGCGACGTAAGCACGGCCGCGCACTCCATCGCCAAGGGCGACCTGCGCGCTGTCGTGATCGGCACCGGAGAGCTGCCTGACTCGTTCCGTGGCATGCTCGAAAGCCTGCGCGGCATGGTCCAGCAGATCCGTGAAACGGCGGTGGACCTGGCCAGCGCCGCCGCCGAAATCTTCGCGGCCTCACAGGAGCAGGAAGCCGCCGCCGCCTCGCAATCCAGCGCTATGGTCGAAATCAGCCGCACCATGGACTCGCTGTCCGAGTCGGCCGCTCACGTTTCCGACGCGGTGCAGGGCGTGCTGGGCAACGCCGAACGCACGCTGCACAACACCGACGACATGGTGCGGCGTATCGGGGAGCTCACCAGCCACGCCAATCGCATCGGCGAAATTCTGGAAGTGATCCGCGATATCGCTGACCGCAGCGATCTCTTGGCCTTGAACGGCTCGCTGGAAGCCAGCCACGCTGGTGAGGGCGGGCGCGGCTTTGCGCTCGTGGCAAGTGAGATGCGACGCCTGGCCGAGCGCGTCACCGCCTCGGTGGCCGACGTGAAGAAGCTGGTCTCCGACATTCGAGACTCCGGATCCTCGACCGTGATGGCCACCGAGGAGAGTAAGAAGCTGGCCGAGGGCACCACCGACGCCGCGCGTCAGATCACCTTCGTCACCCAGCAGCAGCGCAGCGGCACCGAGCAGGTCTCGCAGAGCATCAAGGGTATCGCCGACGTGGTGTCCCAGGCCGTGAGCGCGACCTCGCAGACCCGCACCTCGGCCCAGGGCCTCAAGACCCAGGCGGATCGGCTGTCGGCGCTGGTCAAGCGCTTCGAGCTTTCCGCGGGGGCGCCTTGACGCGGCCGCGCGAGGCTCTCCTCGCGCGGTTCCGAGCAGGACTCGTGGAACGCGTCCACACCACGCAAAGGCTGGTGGACGCCTTCCAGACCACCCGTGATCCGGAGAGCCTGCGCCAGGCGCTCGGTGAGCTACACACGCTGAAAGGCGAGTCGCGCATGCTCGGCCTGGCTGATCTGGCAGAGCTGGCCCATGCGCTCGAGACGGAGCTCGGCACCGAGCAGCGTTTCTCGTTGGCGCTCGGGACGTTCGATGCGATCGTGCGGCATCTGACGGCGCCTGAAGGGGATGGGGAGCTGCGAGAGGCGCTGCAAAGGTTGCAGGGAGGAGGGGCCCCGGGGTCGAGGGGTCCCGCGGTCGAGGGCGAGAGTGGGGTGCCGCAAAACAGGGGCGAGCCGAACAGTGCTCCGCGCGAGAGGGAGCGGGAGAAAGAAAACGGGAAGCGGCAGGAACGGCTGATGCAGGTGGATGCAAAGCTGATCGATGGGCTGTGCGAGCGCGTCGCGGAGCTGGGTGCGGCCTTCGGTCAGCTCGAAACCCATGCCGGCGCGGTGCTCGAGCTGAATACGCGGCGTTCCGCGAGTGCCAAGCTGACCGATGGTTTCGAACTTTGTCGCTCATTGCTCGACGAGGCTACTTCCACTGCCTGGACACTGCGCCTGGTGTCCATCCAGCCGATGCTGGAGGAGCTGACGCGTCACGCACGGGCCGCCGCCGAGCGCCAGCACAAGCTGCTCGACGCTCAGGCTAGCGCGGGCGGTGTGCAGCTCGAACGCGATGTCGCCGATCAACTCTGGGACTCGCTTCTGCACCTGGTGCAGAACGCGGTGGATCACGGCGTCGAGGCGCCCGATGCGCGCGGCAGTAAACCGCCGGTTGCTCGGCTGCGCCTGAGCGCGGAGTCCGTAGGTCCGAGCGTCGTGCTGCGAGTCGAGGACGACGGTCGAGGCATCGATCCGGAGGAAGTGCGGCGTGTGGCCGCTGAGCGCGGCGTGCTCTCCGAGGAGGCGGCGAAAGACTTGAGCGATCACGCGGCGACGGAGCTGCTGTTCGAGCATGGTTTCTCGACACGCCGTGAAGCGGGCCGCACTTCGGGGCGCGGCGTGGGGCTCGACGTGGTGCGGCGGCGCATCGAGTCGCTCGGTGGCGGCGTCTCGCTCGAGAGCAGCGTGGGAGACTTCACGCGCTTCACGCTGATCGTGCCCTTCGCGATCACGAAGGAAAAGCTGCTCGTGGTGGAGCTGTGCGGCGCCCCGTACGGACTGCCGGCGCGGGTGGTACGGGCCGTCTTGAGCGCGGACGCGCTGCCCAAGCCGGGGCAGGACAGCGTGGTGCGCTACGAGGGCGAGACGCTACCATTCCGCTCGCTGTGCGACGCGCTGGGTCTGCCCCACGATCCGAACGAAGCGTTCGTGCTGCTGCTCGAGCTATCCGGGCGCCGCTTCACCGCGAGCGTCGGCCGCATCGTGGGCGAGCGCGAGCTGATCCGGAGACCGGCCGAGCGCCTGCTGCACAACACCGGCATCGGGGCGAGCGCGGTGCTGGAGGACGGGCGTATCGTGCTCTTACCCGAGCTGAATTTCGTCAGTCGCGCGCTGCGAGCGCGCGTCGGTCAGGTCGTGCCCGGCTCGATCGAGCCGCAGCCGCGCCGGCAGCGCGTGCTGGTGGTCGACGATTCGCCGGTAGTCCGCGAGCTGGTGAGCGAGATTCTCAGCTGGGCCGGGCTCGACGTGCAGGAGGCGGACGACGGCGCCAGCGCGCTCGAAAGCATCCAGCAAGCCGAGCCAGACCTGCTGATCAGCGACATCGAAATGCCACGCATGAACGGCTTCGACTTGCTGTCCGAGGTGCGGCGCCGCTCACAGCGCCTCCCGATCGTGATGCTGAGCACGCGAGGCTCTGTCGAGGACCGCAAGCGTGCCACGCGACTTGGCGCCAATGCCTATCTGGTCAAAACCGAGTTCCATAGTGAAAGCCTGCTCGAAGTGGTGCGCCGCTTCGTCAGCGTCCGCGGCTGATGGCGATTCGGGTCCTGCTCCTCGATGACTCGGCCATCTGTCGCGCGCAGCTGCGCGAGATCCTGGAACAGGACGAGCGCATCGAAGTGGTGGCCGAAGCGCCGAGCGGCGATCAAGTGCTGCGCCTGATCGACGAGGTCGAGCCACACATGCTGCTCGTGGATCTGCAGATGCCCGGCACCGGCGGCCAGGAGACCATCGAGCGCGTGATGGCGCATCATCCGCTGCCGATCCTGATCGTCACCGGTCAGCCCGAAGGCGTACGCCGCCAGGCCGTGTTCGAAGCCATCCGGCGCGGGGCGCTGGACCTCGCGGAAAAGCCGCTGCATGGCGACCGCAAGGCGGAGGCCCGCCTGTGCGCGATGGTGCGGGAGCTCTCACGCGTTCGCGTGGTGCGGCACGTGGCGGGCAAGCTCAACCGCCGCGACGGGGCGCCGGGTTTGCCGACCCCGGTACCGCCGCGGCCGCTCGATGGCTCGAACAGCCCGCTGGTCGTCGGCGTCGCGGCGTCGGCGGGCGGACCGCGACCGCTGGTGAGCCTGCTTTCGGCGTGGCCGGCAGACTTCGCAGCCGCAGTGGCGGTCGTGCAGCACCTGCCCAACGGTTTCACCGCCGCTTTTGCCGAGTTTTTGCAAGGGCGAGTGCCGCAGCGAGTCGTGATCGTCAAGCGCCTCACGCGCCTCGAAGCGGGGCACGTGTACTTGGCCAACGACGACGAGCACCTAGTCGCGCTGAGCGACAAGCAACTGGGACTCGACAAGAGCGCACCGGTCGAAGGTCACCGCCCGGCAGCCACCGTGTTGTTCGAGTCGCTGGCAGCGCGCCTCGGAGCCCGCTCCTGCGGGGTCATATTGTCGGGCATGGGCAGGGACGGCGTTGCTGGGCTACTCAAGCTGAAAGCCCGCGGCGGCCTCACACTCTCGCAAGAAGAGCACGGCTGTGCGGTGTACGGCATGCCCAAAGCCGCGCTCGATGCGGGAGCCTCGGTCGCGGCACTCGACCCGGTGGGGCTGGCGCGCGAAGTCAGCACCTGGGTGTCGCTCCAACCGAGCGAGCGGAGCCGCGATCGATGAGCGCGCGCAGCGAGCTGAATCTACTGCTCGAGAGCTACACCGGTATCGAAGTCACGCGCGGCGGCATCGACGCCAGCCTGGATACGTTCTTGCAGCGCCGTCTGCGCGAAGCGCGCGTACCGAGTCTCGAGGAGTACTTGGCGCGGCTATCGCCGCAGAGCGCTGAGCTACAGCTGCTACTCGACTCGATCACGGTCACACACAGCTGGTTCATGCGCGATCCGGGCCAGCTCGCCATCATCTCGGAGCTTTTTGAGCGGCGGCCCGCAAGCGCGCCGCCGCTCAAGGTCTGGGTGGCGGGCTGCGCCACCGGCGAGGACGTTTATTCGATTGCGATCCTGGCTGAGCAGGCCGGGCGCAGCGTGGAGGTGGTCGGGACCGACATCAACCTGGCTGCGCTGCGCCGGGCCGAGCTCGGCAGCTACGGCAGCTGGTCGGTCAAGGACTTGAGCGACGTCGAGCTCTATTTCCAGCGTGGCGAGCGCAGCACGTTCGAGATTGCAGAGCGCTTCAAGCGCTCGGTGCGCTTCGAGCGCCACAACCTGCTCGACGTACCGCTGCGCAGCGACTGGGACGTGGTGCTGTGCCGCAACGTCCTGATCTACATTGCGCGCGAACGCGCGCGCGGCGTGGTCGAACGCCTCGCCGACTCATTGGTCGCGGGCGGTTACCTGCTGCTCGGCGCGAGCGACGTGGTGTTCGAGGTGCCGCCACAGCTCGACGCGACCTACATCGCAGGACGACTGGCCTTGCGCCGTGTCGCCAAAAATGGCTCACGACGCTCGTCCCGACCCCCTCGACCCTCGCTCGTGCCGCGCGCACCGAAGCAGCGCTGGCACGCACCCGTACCTGCGCTGCCGAGCCTGGCGTCCAGCATCATCGAGCGCGCCTTTCCCGAGCCAGCCGCGGCGCTGGGCGCCGAAGCGCCGCTCAGCGCCGAAGCGCTGCTGGCGCGCGGTCACGACCTGCTGGATCGCTCGGAGCTGGCGGCCGCCGTCATCGAGTACGAGCTGGCGGTCGATCTCGACCCCACTCGCGCCGAGCCGCACATGTACCTGGGCATCGCCCACTACCTGGACGGCCGGCTCGAGCCCGCCCTGCACGAGCTACGCGCAGCGACATTTCTGGACGCCGAGCTATGGCCTGCCGCCTTCTACCTGGCAGTGTGTCATGAAGCGCTGGGGCAGCTGGAGGAAGCGGCGCGCGAGTACCGACACGTGGTGAGGGTCGCGGGACGCCGCAACGGCAGCCTGCTTCCGCGGCGCCACAGCGCGTGGCATCAAGATCTGATCGAGCTCGCCCGCAAACGTTCTGGCACCAAAAGCCAAGGAGGCTAGCCAAAATGTTTGAATGGCGCGCAGGCCGACGTTCCTGCTCAAGGCGCAGCCCTTGCGTGCCAATGTGACGTGAGGCAGCTCCCCCCGACTACCAAAACGGGTACGGTCCCTGTGACGGTGCTGGAAATACGAGCTGAAGTGGCTCTGTTTGCACCACAAGGTAGTCTCCTTCCGTGCACGTATTTTCCCAGTGAGCGATGTCTACCTCCGCCCAATAGACGGGAGGCGCCATCCACGAAAGATCCACCTGAGAGACCAGGGTAGCGGCGCCGGAGAAACTCAGCTGTGGATTGCTGCTAGTGTCCACCCACAGACCTCCCAGTGTGTCCCATAAGAAAACACCTTGCATGAAATAGTTGTAAGCAGTGGGTGGATTTGTCCGGAAACCAACCGTCCATTGGGGGTGCGCCAATTGGCACGTCGTACAAATCGGTTCCTCGGGCTGTGGTTCTCCCAAAGGCAGCCCCCAGGCATCGTTCGCACGACGGTCGAGTCCGCGCCCCGCAGCGGGTATTCCATTTTGCGAAAGCGAAGCCGCCATTCGCTGCACCGCGATAGAGTCATCGCGCAGCGCCTGAAATGATGATCGCGCTGCATTGCTATTGACGCATTCAGGGGCTGTCGCGCATGCCGCAGCGGCGTTGCACGCTGCTTGTGCAGCGGCGCAAATCGAGACGCGGCGAATTTCGGGGCACGGCCGCTCGCCGAAACAAAAGTCAGCCTCCACACCAAGCGAGACGGAGCTACTGTATACTTCACGCATCACCTCATCAGCCGATAACTCCGGACGGTATGCCCACACCACCGCCGCGGCGCTGGTCGCCACTGCAGCCGCAATCGAGGTCCCAGTGTACGGCCCAGCAGCCCGCGATGTCGCGGGCGAGTGGACACCTGCGTGCGAGGCAGCCGCTGCGAGCGCAGGCCGGCTTCCGATGGGAGCGTTGAACAGGGCGCGATCTTCATTGTCGACGCCACCCGCGGCAAATAGCAGCGGGCCCGTCGCGGACGGTAGACCAGAGCCTGCCCCAAGCCGTTCACAGCGAGCAGAACTCGGTGCCGGTCGTTCGCTCCAGGCAGCGGGATACCTCGGGCCAAATGGCAAAGAGGGTCGCCCTTGCCCGTTGCCCGACGCGGCGACGATCAGCGCACCTTTGCAACGCGCGTAGGCAAGCGCGTCCCAAACGGCACGAACAGGAGGCGAAAATTCGGACTCGTTTCCCTCGGCGCCGCCCCAGTACCTGGTCCACCCTAGACTCAGGTTGATGACCAGGCGCCGGCCCGGAAAAGCAGCATCCACCGCGTCCACGATTGCTTGAGCGAGATCGCCCTGACTGCCGACGACATTGCCCGGGCTGCGCACCGATCCGATAGGAGCTCGCGCCAACCGTGACGCCAGCCGGTTCTGAATCTCAACCACGCATGCGGACGCGCCTTCACGTGTGGGGCAAGCGAGGCGTTCGATAATGTTGGCGATTGTCCGATCGTGAGGCGTTCGGTCATCGCCGAGCTGGCCATTATCTTGCCGGAAGCCGGCAGAATCGATCACCGCCACCTGCACCGGCGTCGGCGCTGCACCGCCGGCTCGCAGGGGCAGCGACGAGACATGTTCGACACTGGTCAAGAAAGTGGCTTCCGCAATCGGGTCGATCGGAGTTGGAGAATTGACGACGCGGTGCGCGCCCTGAAGCAGATGGGTATCGGGGCTCGCCTGGAAGCCTTCTCTGGCGACAGGCGTGCAACCATCCGAGAGAGCGGCACCCGGAAGGTAGTCGTCCTTCACCCAGGTGGGCAAGCCGGCCGGGTCTTGTCGCGGAGTGCTTGCCGCATAGAGACAATAATTGCCAAGAGCGTCCTCGGCGTGCCCTTGGAACAGCGGTTCGAGCTGCCAACCGCGCGCAGCGGGGCACGACGACACCTCGGCCGGTCGAACGCCAAGCTGACGGTCGGACCGGTGCGCAAGTGGAGCGCCTTCGATCGGCGCAACGGGCTCACTCACGCACACGGACTCGAGCCAAGGTTTCGCCTGCTCTGGGAGATCCGCAAGCGCAATTGGACCGGGTCCGGTCCACCTGTATGAACACGCCACGTCCGTAAGAATGACGCCCGGTGCTCCTTCGCCTCGGGCCTTCGTCGTTCGATGGCGTGATACGAGCCAAGATGGATTCGCCGACGGGGGACAGGGAGTCTCAAGGGTCGGCGGTCGGCCCGCAACGTGCCCAGGCAAACACCGCGTGATCGGCGACCAAGATCCGGCGGCCGCCGTTGGCACCGATCCCCTCCTCGCGACATCGCCCACGGGTGATCTCCAAGGTTCCGACTGGTCGCGCCGAGCGTCACCGCAACCCATCATCAGGAACGAAACCGGCAGCGCAGTCGCCATCAGTGTCTTGATATCGCACGACGTAATGCTTTTCATAGGGTGTGACCCTTGTTGTTGAAATCAACTCCTTCAATTGCTGAATCTGCGCGTCTGTCAGCGTCGCCGTGCGAGTCGTGGCCAGAACAGCAACTAGCGTGCCACTCGACGCTTCGGGCGTCTTGGCGGCGGATTGCAAGCCGCGCTTCAGCGCACGACCGTGGTCGAAAGCCTTTTTATCGCACATTGGTGCGCTCGGACGTACGGTGAGAGGCACAAATGTGCGAAACGCGCCCTTCGCGCATGCGCTCTCCCACACGCCACAACGGGCAAAGGTCAGAAAATCGGCGTCGAGCACGATTTGTGTCGAGCCGACCGCAACGCGCGGTGACGAGAAGCGGCAAAGTCATGGCTCTTGGCGCTCGAGAAATCTTCGACATTGAAGGTCGCGACGACATGGTGTCGGAGGCACGGGGTGCGGTCACGACCGGACTCGGAGGCAGCTTGAGCGGGTGGCTGCCCGCTACAACTTGTAAGCCATCCGCCGACGACGTAGTTTCTAGCACTACTGCCGCAGACTTTGGCGAGAGCAGATCACGATCGGCGTGAGTGGGAACGAGCCACGAGACAAAACTGGCGAGGCCAGCGCGGTTTCGTCGTTGGCTGGAAGAGTCGCTGGGCCCAGCGGAGCGCCCGCTCGGGCAGGTTGCGACAGCTGAAATTCCCAAGCAAATCGAAAATTCCCAGCAGTAGTGCTAGGCGTTGCGGTCGGCGGACGGCCGTGCTGACGGCGTGGTTGCGATCGGTCGACCACGACCGCCGATTCCACGTCGCTCTACCATCTCCGCGCCGGTCGTTTCGGCCTCACACCTTACCTGAAGCTCCCATTGGACGGCCCATCGGCTCTGGCGGAATGGGTGTGGTCTTTCTGGCTCGGCATTTGCAGCTGCGCGAGCGCGTGGCGATCAAGGTGCTGAAGCCGGACCGCGGCAGTCACCCCGGGCTCGTCGAACGGCTGCTGCGTGAAGCGCGCGCCGCGGCCAGCATCCGCAATCGACATGTCGTGCGCGTGATCGATGTGGGCACGCTGCCCGACACACAACTCTTCATCGTTATGGAATATCTGGAGGGTGAAGATCTGGCGTCGCTGCTCGGCCGCAGCGCTCCCCTGCCGGTGCCCCAGGCGGTGGACTACGTGCTCGAGGCGTGCGAGGCCGTGGCCGAGGCCCACGCGCTCGGCATCGTGCATCGCGATCTCAAACCGGCCAACCTGTTCCTCGAACGCCGGGCTAGCGGTGCCTTTTCGGTCAAAGTGCTGGATTTCGGGGTGGCGCGCTTCCTGGCAGGTCACGCGGACGCCGCGCAGGGCGAATCGGGTCTGACCCAATCGCACTCGTTCGTCGGCTCGCCCGCCTACGTCTCACCCGAGCAGCTGACCACACCGGAAGACGTCGATACCCGCGCCGACATCTGGGCGCTCGGTTTGATTCTGTACGAGATGCTTTCGGGCTGGCAGCCGTTCAAGGCGCCGACGCTGGCGCTCACCTGCACGAAGATCTTGCAAGAAAGGGTACCACCGCTGGCTCGAAACGACGTCCCGCCGGAGCTCACACAGGCTCTCGAGCGAGCGCTCGAGAAGGATCGGCAGCAACGCTTTGCAACGCTGCTCGAGCTCGGCGCAGCGCTTGGGCCGCACGGCTCGCCCGCAGCCCGTGCGTCGCTGGCCGAGATTGAAGCGATCACTCAGCGCGGGCCCTCGGGCGCCAGTCGCGCAGCCGTCGCTAAATCGAGCGAGCCGGGCTCCCCGACGCTCACGGGCTCGGTGTTGCGCGCGCGTCGCTCGGGCGGCAGGTTGCGCGCTCGCCGCTTGTTGGTGTTGCCCGCTGCGGGCGTCGCCCTGCTCGGCTTCATCCTCTGGCGCGCTGGAGATGGCCGACTGCCCGGCATCGAGAGCAAGCCGACCGCGGCTTCGGTCGTCACCGCGGCGGCTTCGGCTCTGCCGCTACCGGCAAGCGCGCCCAGCACCGGGGCACTTGCGCCGTCGCCCGCGACTGGCCCAGCAGCGCCGGTTTCCTCGCCCGCTTCGAGGGTGAAGGGCGCGCCGCCGCGCCCGGGGCTGCTCGCCGCCGCCGCCGCGCAGCCGAGCAGGGCTCCGGTTGGGCCTGCGGCCAGCTCAGCTGCGCCCCCGCAGCCCTCATCGGATGACAGCGATCGTCTCTACGAGTTTCGCAAGTAAACCGGTGGTATGGACGACGTGTAGAAGGGCGGAGGCGGGATAGCCTTCTACGGCTACAATAGACACCTGAGGGTAGGCGGGATGATACTTTCCTACAATCGCACGCTAAACCCTTGGACCCGGGACGGCTCCAACGCCCATGATTGCTTGCGGGGAGGCATCCAGACCACCACTCCGGCCTCTGTCTTGGTGAACGGGAATCAGATAGGCCGCGTGGACAAATGCACCTTCTTCGGGTCCCCCTATAACTCCAGTACTGGAACGGGATGGCATGGGATAGGCACCGATGCCAGACCCCTTGAGGATATGCTCTGGCCCCAGTTTCCGCGGAGCACACCCCAATTCTACGATGTTCAAACCCCCTGGGGATCGCTACAGGGCCGTTGCTGCTCCGGCAGCCTGGATGCGGCGCACCGAACGCAAGTACGCGGCGAGCCGCCCCAGCGGAACGGGTTTGTGCATCAGCTCAGCTCCGCTCGAACGCGCCTCGCGCAGCCGTTCGGGAGACGTATCGCCGGTCACGACCAGCGCCGGCAGCTCGCGGCCCAGCTCGGCCCGAAGCCGCGCGATCGCCATGGCGCCGGTGCGTCCTTCACGCAGACGGTAGTCGGCAATGAGGAGCTCGGGCAGGTATCGGCCGGCGCGCACGGCTTCGAGCGCCGAGTCTTCGGAGTCGGCGAGCCGCACTTCGCAGCCCCAGTGCTGGAGCAGCGCCCTCATGCTTTCACGCCCCGCCTGTTGATCATCGATGACCAGCACCTTGAGGCCCGACAGCTCGCTCGTGGGCGCGCTCTCGTGCTCTTTCGGCCGGCCCTCTTCGGCCGCCGCTCCCTCGGGCGCAAGCGGCATCACCACGCTGAAGCGCGAGCCCTCGCCCGGGGCAGAGCAGAGCTCGACGCGATGGCCGAGCAGCCGCGCGAGCCGGTCGACGATGGCGAGACCCAGCCCCAGCCCCTTCTCGCTGTCGCGCTCCGGATTGTGCAGTTGGTAGAACTCGCGAAACACTTTCGGCTGCTGCTCTGCGGGAATGCCGGGGCCAGTATCCTCGATCGAGATGCGGGCGTCGCCGTTCGAGGTTTCGCACGAGATCGCCACGTGGCCGCGCTCGGTGTAGCGCACGGCGTTGCCCAGGAGGTTACGTAGCATCGTCTCGAGCAGCACTGGATCGGTGCGCACCACCAGCGGCGTCGGCGGGCAGCGCCACTCGAGCCGCTTGGCACGCGCGGTAAGCTGAAGCTCCGCGTCGAGGCGCTCGAGAATCGAACCCAAGCGAACGTTCTGGTTGCGAGGCTCGACGATGCCCGCGTCGAGGCGCGAGATGTCGAGCAGGGCATTGAAGAGCTTGCGCATCGCCTCCAGCGAGTCACTGAGACTCACCAGCGTCTGCTCGTCGCGCGGGTCTTTCAGCCTGCCGCACAGCGCTCCGGCGAGCAGCGTCATGGCGTGGAGCGGCTGGCGCAGGTCGTGACTGGCGGCGGCGAGGAACTTCGACTTCGCGAGGTTCGCTTGCTCGGCGCGATCGCGCTCGAAGCCGATCGAGTGCCGCAGGGTGATGAGCTCGGCGAAGACGCGGTTGTTGCTGCGTACGAAGACGACGGCGCACAGGAACGCGATCAACATCGTCGCCAGTGCGAGGTGTATGCGGGTGCCGCCCGCGCCGAGCGCCACGATGTAGGGCGGCAGCAGCGTCAGTGTGAATGAGAGAATTGCGGGCGTGCTTGCGAGCGTCGACGCGGTGAGACCCGCGGCCAGGCAGACCACGGTCGCGGTCACGGTGATCTGTTCGAGGACGGCGCCGGGTACGAAGAGGGCGATCGCGCCCCAGCCCCAGGCGGCGCCGTTCACTCCGGAAGTCACCACGAAGCGGCGGATCCAGCGCTCGGCCTCGGCTGGGCCTGGGTTCGCGCTATGCCATGCCCGACCGACCGCCCAGTGGAGCAGCGATGCCAGCAGCACCGTCGCGTACCAGACGAGCGCGCGTGGGAGTCCGGCGGTCGGCGCGGTCAGCACGACCAAAACGCCCGCGAGCGCTCCGTTGATGGGCAACCCCGGCGCGGTGTTGCCGAAGAGTGTGCGGGCCCGTTCGGCGGAGATCTGCTGCTCGAGGCTGACGCGTTGAGAGATCATCCTGGTTCAGTCGTGGTCGCTGGTGCACAGACCCAGGCGCTCGGCAACGACCGCCGCTTGGGTACGGTTGGTAACGTCGAGGGCGCGGAACACGCTGGCGAGGTGCACCTTCACGGTACCGCGCGCCACCTGGAGCAGATCGGCGATCTCCTGGTTCGACTTGCCCGCCATCACCCAATGCAGCACATCGAGTTGGCGCTCGGTGAGCACGGGCGCCTCAGGCTGCGCCGGCGGTTGCCCCTTGAACGTGAGACCGGCTAGAGCCGCGGGGACGTAGACGCCGCCGCTCAATACCAGGCGGATCGCGGCGAGCAGCACGCCCCCGGGCTCTTGCTTCGAGAGGTAGCCCATCGCTCCGGCGGTAAGAGCCCGCCGCATGTCCTCCGTGTCGTCAGAGGCCGAGACCACGATGACCGGTAGTGCCGAACAGGCGCGCAGCAGCTCGCCGAGCGCCTCGGCGCCAACGCGGCCCGGCATGCGCAGGTCGATGAGCGCCAGATCGAGTGTTGGATCAGCGCCGGCCGTCAACGTCTGAGGCCAATCTGCTGCCTCCAGCACGACGGTGCCCGCATCGAAGGTAGTGAGCTGGGCGCGCATGCCGCTTCGCACGAGCTCGTGATCGTCGGCGACGAGTACTCTCATGTCCGTCGACCTCGCAGATTGCCACTACGGCCAGCGGGTCCGCACGCGGCCCGACTACGAATGCGGTCGCCAGCGGGTTCCAGCTGGCCCGACCGCGCCACGAGTTGAACGGATCGGACACGTGCGACGTGGCTACGAGCTCCGCAGCATGCCTCGCCAGCGGACGGGCCCGCGACTTTTCTACTAAGGCGTGCCGACCAGGTCCCAGACGATGTGCAGGTTGTGGGTGGCGGACTGCGGGTGATCGCAGGAACCGGCGAGATGAGCAGGGTCGGTGTACGGCGCGGTTGGGGCGGTGGGATCTGCCACCGTCGGGCCGCAGCTGCCGAACTGCAGCCAGATGGCCCCGTAGTCGGTCGGGTCCCCAAGCGTGTCCGGGTCGTCGTACGTGCAGTCGTAAGGTCTGCCCCACCCAACCGCGCCGACAAACCTGTAAGAGCTGTTGTCGAAGTAGAGATCGATATGAGCGCCCGCGGCGTTGATGTCGCGGGTGAGCGCCTCGCTCGGCTGGCAGTGGCGCGAGGACGAGCCCTCAGAGACTGCGAGCGGGGCCGGGTTGATGGTGCCCGTGTTCGCGCCTCGCTGAGCCTCGAAGGTAGCTCCGTGCTGGCCGCTCGTAGCAAGCTCCAGCGTCACCAGCTCGGTCGCTTCGACCGTGTACACGTACTGGTCGTTGGTGGAGTAGTAGGTGTTGGAACGCAAGGCCGAGTAGCTCGGCGGCGGTTCCGGCGAGATCTGCTTCGGCATATCGGAAAGTCAGCGTCACGGGCTTCTCGAACTGAGCGCCGTCGGGGCCGAGCCGGTAGCCGCTGCCGCGGGCACCGGGCGCGGTGCCAGTAACGGGTTGAATCGAGAACATCGTGTCGGCGCTGACCGCTCCCGGGGGCACCTCGACGGTGAAGCGAGAGTCGCTGGTCGCGAGCGAGCCGCCCTCTGGCCCGATGGTCTCCGCGACAGCGTCGCCTACCGGCGTCCCTGGGGGAGTGGCGACAGGCCTCAGCTGAGCGGGATCCGGCAAGCTTGCCGTGCCGTTCGAGTCTGCGGCGCCGTTCGAGCTCGCTGGGGGACCGGAGCAAGCGAGAAGGGCGAAACCGAGCAGCACCAATCGAGCGAGCATGCGCCTGTCAACTTACCCAGCGGCGCCCTGGGACACCACTAGCCAGGTGGCTACTACCCGCGCGTCGGCCGGCTAAGAGTGATGCCAGGTGGTGAGTGGCGATGGCGTGGCACGACCAACCAACCGATCGGCAGAGCGTCCGGGACGAAGTCGATTTCACGCAGCAGATGCGCAGGCGAGACGCCCATGATCGCAGCGAAGTCGCGCACCAGGTGGGCGTGGTCGGCGTAGCCCGCGGACTCGGCGAGTTTTTTCCAATCGACGCGCTCGCTCTGCGCGATCGCAGCCAGCACGATCTGAGCGCGCGCGAGCCGCTTGTAAGCACGCGGCGTCATGCCCACGTAGTGCCGCCAGCGGCGCTGCAGCTGGCGCGGGCTGCACCCCATGCGTTTCGCCAGTTCTGAGACGCTCAGACGCTCGAGCTCGCTCACGATCGCGCTGATGCGCGCCGCGTGAGTGCTCGATCGGGCCCGCTCGAAACGCGGCGCGAGGCAGCGCCGAAGCACGGTCACCCGAGCGTCGGCGGGCGCTTCGATGAGTCTCTGCTCGAGCTCGAACGTGCTGTCTCCCCACAGCTCCGAGAGCGCGGTGTCGGCGGCAAGCCGCGAGAGGTCCGCGCCCAGCACTTCAGCCGCCGCGCCGGGAAAGAGCTCGACGCCGACGATGTGCGCCGCGCGGGGTTCGTGCTCCACCCGGCGCAGCCGCGCATTCGGCGCACTCACCCGCGCCTGTGCGGTCGCGCGCCCCGCGCGTGTCTCGATGACGACGTAGAGGTGGGCCGCCATCTCGGGAAAGCGGTAGAACGCGAAGTCCCGACGCGAGTCCGCCGGAAGCAACGTGCTGTAGAAATAGCGGGCGACGGCCGCATCCGCCGGCGCGGGCGGGTGAAGCGTGAGCCCTACTCGAAACCTCCGGCCCGTTCGCCGCGAGTGCTGCGTCGCCACCTCCATGCGCCATGATCGTCCGCACCAGCATCGATCTGTCAAGCGGAAGCGGAAGCCGGCAACGGAGCCTAAACTGCAGTCGTTCGTCGCGCGCTTCGGGTTGCCTTACTTGCCAGCCGCAAGACCTAGGCCAGGAGGCATAGGTAGGATTTCCAAGTTCGTGCCAGTCGGTCAATGGCTGGTTGCCGTGTCCTCGCGCTAACTGATCCGTTATGCACGCTCAGGCTCGTCTTCTGGTCTTGTCTGGCAGTCTCCGGGGATCAGATCACCTTCTCGCCGAGCTCGAGCACCAGCGAAGAGGTCAACTGCTCCGGCACGAAGAAGCAGAAACCCGGGTCGACCTTACCGAACACGTTCACGTACCGCATCGGACCAAGCTCGGACGGAAGTGGCGGCGTAGCCCTCTACCTCACGAGCAGCAGCGGTGGCGGCGAGACCGAATACCGCAAGGAGTGATCATGACCAAGTCGCTGCTCGTCCTCACCCTGCTATTCGCCGCGTGCCAACCCGATCTCGGCCCCCCACCTGGCGGCACCGGTGGCGCCACGAGCGATGACGGCGGCGCCATGAGCGACGCCGGCGGCGCCATGAACGATGACGGCGGCACCGGGGACGGCGGAGCTGGGGCCGGAGCTGGTGGCAAGCTGGAAGGCGGTGCCGGCGGCGCTGCCGGTAGTCCCGGAGAGTTAGGCGACCGAATCGGCACCGTCATCGGCCCCGACGGTGGTATCGCGCGCGGCCCACACGGAGCGGAGGTCGAGGTGCCACCGGGCGCGCTCGCAACTTCCGTGGAGATCACCATCGCGGTAGACGGCGACCAGGCGCAGGACGTGCTTCCCAGCGGGATTGCGACAATCGGCGCCGTCTACGAAATCACGCCGCACGAGCTCTCTTTCGCCCTGCCCGTAACGGTGCGCATTCCGTTCGACGCGACGTCACTTCCGGAAGACACGGCACCGACCTTGTACCAGGCCGAACCCGGTGAGGATTTCTTCGAGCTCACGACACGAGTCGAGAGCAGCGAAATGCTCGCCGCAGACGTCAGCGGCTTCTCGAGCTTTGTCGCTGGTGCTTACACCTCGACAGAGCTCATCGTCACGCTTTCCGGCGAGGTCTTCGCGTACGATACCATCCGAGATACCCTCAGTCCGCTCTCGACACTGCCGATCGGTCTCCATCCAGCCAGCGTCGCACTGAGCCCCGCAGGGGACTTCTTTTACGTGGCCACGAACGGCGACAACATCGTTCGGTCTCCAGAGATCTACGAGTTCTCGCTGAGCAATGCGGGTGGCTCGCCCCTGACATCTGGCCGCGTAGTGGTGGGTGACCCCGAGGCGGGTAACGCGCTCGACATGCTCGCAGTCAGTCCTTCGGGAAGCAGGCTGTATGCCGGCAAGCAGTCACTCAATGCGGACTCTGTCTGGGTCTACGAAATCTACGACGATGGTGGGCTGGCCAAGCACCGCGCACTACCAAGGCAAACGCTGGACCCCAACGTGCCGAGCTTCATCAAGGTCGATCCCTCCGGGAAGAACGCCTTCGTCTACACGGGCCTGTACCCGGGCCTCACCTCTGACAACATCACGCAGTACCGCATCGATGCAGCTGGCGAGCTCAGACTGGGCACACCCGCGCTAGTACCGGGCTCGCGTGCCGAAGATCTCAGCTTCGGCCCAAACGGAGACGTGTTTACGATTGAGGGCGACCAGGGACGCTACTTGCTACGATACCACCGCACGCCGGAAGGGCTGCTCATCACGCCACCTGACACCCTCGCGACTGCCGACACTTTGCAGACGATGCAGCGATTCAAGCGGGTCGTCGTGCCTTCCGACGGACAATCCGTGTACGTTCTCGGGACCACGGTCGACGGCGCTTCCGCCATCTATCAGTTCATGTTCGACACGCAAGGGACGCTCGTCCCGCTCAATCCGGACGCGGTCGTGGGCTCCTTCGACTACCGTTTCGCGCTCGACTACCACGGCCGCCACGTGCTCGTCGGGACCGCCGACGGGACCGGCGACGGTTTGACCAGCATGGCACGAGGCCGAAACGGCCTACTCGGCCCGCCTCACCTTCTCGGCTCGACGTCGCGGGTCGGAGTGATCACCACCGCACGCAACCAGCTCAGCGCGACGCTCACCACGGCGAGCGGAAATCCTTGCGTCTTCTGTGGGCGTTTTACCCGCCCGCCCGCCAGGGTTCCCCCCAATAGCGACCTGCCCCCCGTCACCTTCGAGCTCAGCGTGTCTCATGGGGTTTGGGGCGGCTGGATCCTGAGCAATCCCGATGGCATCGACTATGGGCATGACTGGATTCTAGGCAGTCCTGACCGCTCGTCTTCGAGCTTCCCGGAAGGGGCCGTCGTGCTGCTTTGCGAATATCCGCCGCCGAGCCCTGCTCAAGCCTACGACGTGGAGTGGACAGGCGACTGCAACAGCACGCAAACCTGCGTCTCCGTGAGACTCGATCGGAGCAAAAGCTGCCACTTGGAGCTCATTCCCCGACATTGATCGACTCTCTGGCCTCAGGCCAGGGCGCGCGTCAAGCAGCCGTCCAGGGCTCCGGCCTCGAGCAGCGAGAGGCGCACCAGTCGACGAAAGCCACCGCACGAGGAACGCTTATGCCACGAAGGCTCACGCGAAAAACACCACTTTCCTGGTAGCGTCAGCAACCGTGAGCGGTCCGCGACGAGGAACGCATGCCTCCTGCAGATGCTGGTCAAGGACGGCTGGCGCTAGCATCGCAGCCGACGCGGAGCTGTAGCCACTTGCTACCTCGTGCGAGATTTTCGAGCTGGACGAGCGCTCGACGATGGCGTGACAATGTTTCGCAATGTACGGTGAAACTTCCGGCATCATGCACTATGCGGACGACCAGGGTTCGATCGACGTAATGCTAATCTGTCAGGGGCACCTGCTCCAGATCTTCGAAGGCAGTCTTGATCACCCCGCGTTTGATGCCGTGATTCCCGCGATCGAGCAGACCCTTCGTGCGCAGGGAAGCATGTCCCTGATGACCGATATGGGAAATTTGAAGGCCTACACCTCTAGTTTCAGAAAACGTTGGACGAATTGGATCTTGAAGAATGCGGCCGCGCTGCCGAGATTCTATGGCCTGACGAGCTCACACCTCGTGCTCATGGGGGTACGGGTCGTCGCGCTCGCCACAGGCAAGGAGGTCATCATGGATTCATCGCGAGAGGAGTTCGAGAAGCGCGTTCGTCGTCTCAACCCTCTCGCGTTTGCAAAGCTGCGCGCGAGCCGCGCCGCGAGAAAGGAGGAGCTCCTCTAAGGTCGACGAGCGGGGTGGGGGACGGGCCAGTCTACCCTCGGATCCGTGCACCGACCAGCATCACGGTCTGCGCGCGCGTCGGTTCGAGCGTGCCCCGCTTGGGATCCACTCTCAGACCGAGCGCCTCCAGCGTTTCCACACCGAGCAGCGGCTCCGAGCGCGCTCAACAGGGCCGTCATCGGCGCCTCGCGACGCGCGATCTTGACGCCTGGTGTGGGACAATGCCGATGGATGCCCACGCTAGCTGTCTTCTTCGGCATCACGATTCGGATGTACTTTTGACGAACCGGCGTTCGACAACGGGGCGACGGTGTGGTCTCGATCCCGAACTCCCCGTATGCGGTCATTACATCAAGAGCAAGGCCAATGATCGTGCCGGATTTCAGTGCGGAACCAACTCGTCCGGACAAGCTGTCTCGGCTGCATTCACCCGGTGCTCTCGATGGTTTGGTATTCTTAGCATCGAGCGCGTTGCTGCTAACCACCCTGGTTGGTTGCAAGCAGGACGAATGCGCTTCGCCGAGCTCTTCATTTGTTTGCAACCCACCCATGAATTGCTTGTAGTGCCAGAGGGACTTCCTGACCTCATCGCCTGTTCGAGGAACGCCTGCATGACCACTTGCAACACGCACGGCTTGCCGAGCTCCCGCCTCCCACTTTCCACTGCGCAGTATGCAGTCTGGGTTGCGCAGCGGCTCGATCGGCAGAATCCTCGTTACAACTGCGGCGGATACCTGGAGCTCCTGGGTGAGCTCGACGTGGCGCGCCTCACCGCGGCGGTGCGTCGCGCGGTGGCCGAGACCGAAGCGCTGCGCGTCCGCTTCGTCGAGGATGAGGGCGGCGTCTGGCAAGTGCCCGATACGGAGATCGAGGGCGAGCTGGAGCTCATCGATCCGACCCTGATGTGGGATCACCCGACGATTGACGCGCTCACTCGTGTGATCACCGAGAAGGAGCGGGCGCCCGGCGCCGACCTACTCGGCCGCCTGATCTCCGATCCGGCGCGGCAAGTGAGCCACCCGGAGTTCGTCGGCCTCGCCGCGCTGCTGCTGCTCGCCGGTTACGACACGATGGCGCAGGTCATCGGCCTGGGGACCGTCACGCTGCTCCTGCACCCCGACCAGCTCACCGAGTTCCTCACCAAGCCGGAGCTCGGCGAGAACATGGTTGAGGAGATGGTGCGCTATCTGACCGTGAACCACGCCGGCTTGCCGCGGGTCGCGGTCGCCGACGTCGAGATCAGCGGTCAGCTCATCCGCGCCGGCGAGGGCGTTCTCGTGATGCTCAACGCGGGCAACCGCGATGAGGCCGCGTTTCAGAACCCCGACGCGTTCGACATCCACCGCGACGTCCACCACCACGTCGGCTTCGGACACGGCCTGCACAAGTGCATTGGTGCGCCGTTCGCGCGCGCAGAGCTCGAGATCGTGTTCTGCACGCTGTTCCGGCGCATCCCCACGCTGCGCCTACTTCAACCAGTGGAGGAGCTACCGTTTCGGCACGAGATGGTCCTGTACGGGCTCCACGCGCTGTCTGTGGGGTGGTGAGCGAGGAACCACGATGAAGATCCTCGCGCTCTCCGGTAGCCTGCGCGCTGCGTCGTCGAACACGAACGTGCTCCTCGCGGCGAAGCGGCTCGCGCCCCCCGAGCTCGAGATCACGCTGTACCGAGGCATCAGCGACCTGCCGCACTTCAACCCCGACGTCGAGAGCGCGACAATCCCACCCATCGTCGCCGAGCTGCGCGCCCAGGTCGAAGAGGCCGCCGCACTCCTCATCTGCTGTCCCGAGTACGCGCACGGCGTGCCCGGCTCGTTCAAGAATGCACTCGACTGGCTCGTCGGCATCGGCCTCAACGGCAAGCCCGTCGGCCTGATCAACGCGTCCCCACGCTCGACGTTCGTGCACGCCTCGCTCACCGAGATCCTCATCACGATGGGCGCCAACATGGTAGCCCGCGCCTCGCCCATAGTACCGCTGATGGGCCCCCCGCTCGACGAGATCGCGATCGCCGACCACCCGGAGCTCTCCGCCTCGCTGCGCGCCGGCCTCGCCGCCCTCGCCGAGGCGAGCGGCAGAGGCGCCTAGCCTCACCAGCTCAAGGTGCGCGATCTAGGCTAGTACCGCGACACAGAGGAAGCGACCGTTTCAGGCGGCGGTCCTTCGCGTAGCGCGACCAACGACTGGCGGATAGGCACGTCCGAGCTTCTCCCGCGCTCGGTCCACGGTGAAACGCCACCTGATTCGAGCTCTTTCGCGGTTCCTGCGGCGCTCCCACGCCCTGACCTCCGAGGTCAGCTTCGCCTTGGTGGCGATGCGCCGATCCAGACACTGCGAGACCATGACGCCGATCTCGATCTCAACCATGTTCAGCCAGCTCGCGTGCTTGGGCGTGTAGTGGAATTCGAGCCGTCTTAGGATGCGACGGGCTTCGGCGGGCTCGAAGCTCTCGTACAGCGCCGCTGGCGTATGAGTCGACAAGTTGTCCAACACGACGCGGATGCACTCAGCCTCTGGGTAGTGCTGATCGACCAGATCGCGCATGCATTCGGCGAAATCTGCAGCGGCACGACGGTCGGTGACCTTCGCATGTCGCCATGGCTGGTGCGCGTCGACAAACATGAAAACGTTCGCTGTGCCATTGCGCACGTACTCGTAGTCAGTCCGCGCTGGTCTGCCTGGTCTGGCAGCAACTGGCACGCGAGACTCGCCGATGAGCTGTCGCGGCGTCTCGTCGAAGCACACGACGGGCCGCCGTTCGTCGGGCACTTCCGCATAGAGTTCGAGGACGTCCTCCATCCGCGCGACGAATTCGGCGTCGACCTTCGGTATGCACCACATCTTCTTCTGCCATGGTTTCAGCTCGTTTTCAGCAAGCCGGCGACGGACGGTCTCCGACGAAAGCGATCGATGGTGGGTCAGCCGCACCATCGCGTCCGCGAGCAAGGAGAGCGTCCACCTCGCTCGGCCAGCTGGTGGTTCCGAGCAGGCCGTCGCGATGAGCAGGGCTTCCTCTTTCGCGCCAAGCTTGCGCTCCGCGCCCGGACGGGGATCCTCGCTGAGCGCGGCTTCCAGTCCCTCCTCGACGAATCGCCGCTTGGTTCGGTAGACCGTCGACGTGCCCACGCTGACGTTGGCGGCGATCGTCGCGTCTCCCGACCCGCCGGACGCGGCGAGCAAGATCTGTGCACGTTTCAGGCGTCGAACGCCTTCCTTGCCAGCTTGGACCATGCCTCGAAGCTGTTCACGCTCCTCGGACGTCAACGTGATGCGGTATCGTACGTTCATCTTGGCTCCTACAGCCCGTTGATCACGAGAGCACCCGCTTGTCGATCCCCCGTCCCCCACAATTCACCGACAAGCAGGGCCAGTACCTTGCCTTCATCCACCACTACACGCTGATCAACCGCCGTCCCCCAGCCGAAGCCGACATGGAAGCCTTCTTCAACGTCACGCCCCCCTCGGTTCATCGAATGGTGGTCGAGCTAGAGCGTCGCGGTCTCATCCGTCGCGTTCCGCGGCAGCCCCGCAGCATCCAGCTGTGTCTAACCGCTGACGCCCTCCCGCCGCTCCGACCCCAATCGATCGAATCCTCTGTGTCGCGGTACTAGTCGAGCAGGCATAGCTCGACCAGAAAAAGGACGTGAGGCGCTACGATGCTAGTTGGTAGCAGCGGACATGCGCCGGGAGTCTCGGAGGCGGCGCCAGCGCGCCTGGTAGGTCGCGGCTGGCCGAGACGCAGGCCGAAAGCACGCGCGTCCTCGCAGGCCAGGTTGGTGCCCTGACCGAGCTGCGGGCTCGTGGCGTGTGTGGTCGCCTTTGAAGACCATGCGGCCGGCGGCGGCGCGAGGCAGCGCGACGTCGAAGTAGCTGGCCGGCAGCAGCTCCCATGCTCGCCCGCAAACGTTCGGGCATCACACCCTGACGCCTACGGCGCGCTATGCTGGCGGCGTGACTGGCGGCGCCTGGCAAGAAGTGGTGGAGCGCGTGACGGCTGGCAGCCAGGCTGCCGGGCTCGATCTGGTGCATCCTTTCGCGGTCGGTTGGTTCAATGAACGAGTCAGTGAGGCGGAGCGCTTGGATGATTTCAACAGCTCTGGTTCCCTCGGCATCTTGATCGGCAATTCGCGCGAGCTCTGGCCGCCCTTCACGCGCTGCCTCGAAACCGACCCGGAGCTGGCTCGAGCCGCTCATCCACTCGACCGCCACGTTGAGCAGACCACGGCGAGCCTGCTGGCCGAGCTCGAGCCCATCCGAGCACGCGCCTATTTCGCCCACGTCACGCGGCCGCGGGCGGTGCCGATGCAGCGGCTCGCGGAGGCCATAGGCTTCGCGGGGCTCGGACCGGTACAGCTTTCGATTCATCCGCAGATCGGCCCTTGGTTCGCTATGCGCGCGGTGTTGGTCGTGGACATGCCCGGGCCCCATAGCGGGCCGCCCGCGCTCGAGCGTCCCTGCCAGGGCTGCAGTCAGCCGTGCGTGGCGCCTTTTCAGCGCGCGCTAGCCAGCTCGGAAGCATTGGTCCGCCCACGAGTGCTGAGCCGCCGCGCGGTCGCCGAGCACGCGGCCGAGTGGATCGCGGTGCGGGACGCCTGTCCGGTCGGGCGCGACTTCCGCTACAGCGAGGATCAGCTCGCCTACCACTACCACCTGAAGCGCGCCCCTCAAGGGTCGTAGCCGAGGTTCGGCCCGAGCCAGCGCTCGACTTCCTGCACCGTCATACCCTTGCGAGCGGCGTAGTCAGCAACCTGGTCGCGAGCGATCTTACCCAGGCTGAAGTACTGCGACTCGGGGTGCGCGAAGTAGAGCCCGCTCACGCTCGAGCCGGGCCACATCGCGTACGACTCGGTGAGCTTCACTCCGGCCTTGGCTTCAGCGTCGAGCAGCTGCCACAGCGTCCCCTTCTCGGTGTGGTCCGGGCACGCCGGGTACCCCGCGGCGGGACGAATCCCTCGGTATTTCTCCTGGATCAGCTCCGCATTGCTGAGCGTCTCGCTCTTGCCGTAGCCCCACTCGCGACGTGCTCGCTGGTGCAGACACTCCGCGAAAGCCTCGGCCAGGCGATCCGCCAGCGCTTCGGCCATGATGGCGGTGTAGTCATCGTGCTCAGCCTTGTACTTTTCGACCAGCTCCTTCAAGCCGATGCCGCTCGTGACCGCGAACCCACCGATGTGATCGGGAAGGCCGCTTTCGCGCGGCGCGATGAAGTCGGCGAGCGACCGATTCGGCTCGCCCTTGTCCTTCAGTGTCTGTTGCCGCAAGAAGCGCAGGTGAGCCAGGGTCTGCTGGCGTGAAGCGTCGGTGTAGAGCTCGATGTCATCGCCCACTGAATTCGCAGGGAACAGGCCGTACACGGCGCGCGCCCGGATCAGCTTCTGCTCGATCAGCCGGTCGAGCAGCTGGTTACCATCCTCGAAGATCTGCCGCGCCTGCTCGCCGTACTTCTCATGCTCGAGGATGCGCGGGTAAACGCCCTTCAGCTCCCAGGTGTGAAAAAATGGCGTCCAGTCGATGTACTCGCGCAGCGTTGCGAGCGGGAAGTCGTCGAGCACGCGCACGCCCGTAAATTCCGGCGCCGGCACGTCTTCGGCTCTCCAGGCGAGCTTGGGGCGATTCTCACGCGCCTCGGCCAGCGTCACCAGCTTGTGCTTGGGGCCACTGTGGATCTCCCGCAAGCGCTTGTACTCCGCGTCGTGCTGCGCGACGAACGCCGCTTTGCCGTCGTCGCTGAGCAAGCTGGTCGTGACCGGCACTGCGCGGCTGGCGTCGAGCACGTGCACGACCGGTTGGCTGTAGTGCGGCGCGATCTTGATCGCGGTATGGGCCTTGCTGGTCGTGGCGCCGCCGATCAAGAGCGGCAGCTTCAAACCCTGGCGCTCCATCTCGCGCGCCACATAGGTCATCTCGTCGAGTGACGGCGTGATGAGGCCGCTCAGGCCAATCAGATCCGCCTTCTCCTGCTTGGCGCGCTCCAAAATCTTCTCGCAGGGCACCATCACGCCCATGTCGAAAACCTCGTAGTTGTTGCAGGCCAGCACCACGCCCACGATGTTCTTGCCGATGTCGTGCACGTCACCCTTGACGGTCGCGAGCACGATCTTGCCCTGTGTCTTGACGGCCTGACCCGCCTTGGCCATCTCCGCCTTCTCGGCCTCCATGAACGGCGTCAGATACGCCACCGCCTTCTTCATCACGCGCGCCGACTTGACCACCTGCGGCAGGAACATCTTGCCCGAGCCGAACAGGTCGCCGACCACGCTCATGCCATCCATCAGCGGTCCTTCGATCACCGCGAGCGGGCGACCCAGCTTGGCGCGCGCCTCCTCGGTGTCGATGTCGATATGCGCGTCGATACCCTTGACCAGGGCGTGAGACAGGCGCGCTTCGACCGTACCCTTACGCCATTCTTCCTCCTGTTTTTCGCCAGCGACCTTGCCCGAGCCCTCGAGCTTGAGCTTCTCGCCGTAGTCGACCAGGCGCTCGGTGGCGTCGGGCCGGCGGTTGAGCAGCACGTCCTCGACCAGCTCCTTCAGCTCGGGTTTGATCTCTTCGTAGACCTCGAGCATGCCGGCGTTGACGATGCCCATGTCCATGCCGGCTTGGATGGCGTGCAGCAGAAACGCCGAATGCATGGCTTCACGCACTGGGTTATTGCCGCGGAAGCTGAACGAAATGTTGCTGACGCCGCCGCTCACCTTGGCATGTGGCAAGTTCTGCTTGATCCAGCGCGTGGCCTCGATGAAGTCGACCGCGTAGTTGTCGTGCTCGTCCATGCCGGTCGCGACCGTCAGGATGTTGGGGTCGAAGATGATGTCCTCGGGCTGGATGCCCTCTTCGAGCAGGATGCGGTAGGCGCGCTCGCAAATCCGGATCTTGTCGGCGTAGCTGGCGGCCTGGCCCTGCTCGTCGAACGCCATCACCACCACCGCCATGCCGTAGCTCTTCACGGTGCGCGCGTTTTGCCGGAACTTCTGTTCGCCCTCCTTGAGCGAGATGGAGTTCACGATGCCCTTACCCTGCAGGCAGCGCAGCCCCGCCTCGATCACCTCCCACTTGGAGGAGTCGACCATGAACGGCACCTTGGCCACCTCGGGCTCGCTGGCCAGGAGCGAGAGGAAGCGCGACATCGCTGCTACCCCGTCGATCATGCCCTCGTCCATGCACACGTCGATGACGTTGGCGCCGTTTTCGACCTGCTGGCGCGCGACGCTGACGGCTTCCTCGTACTTGCCTTCCTTGATCAGCTTGGCAAACTTGGGTGAGCCAGCGACGTTGGTGCGCTCGCCGATCATCATGTACACGCCCTGCTGCTGCGTGAACGGCTGCGAACCCGAAAGGCGCAAAGGGCGCCACTGATCTTGCTTGGGAATCGAGATCGTGGTGGCCGATTTGGCACCGAAGTCGCGCGGCTGACGACCCTCCAGCGCCTGGGCGATGGCAGCGATGTGCTCCGGCGTGTTGCCGCAGCAACCACCGGCGATGTTGATCAGCCCGGACTCGGCGAACTGACCCAGAAAGCGCGCCATGTCGGGCGGCTCGAGGTCGAAGCCGGTGGGCGAGAGCGGATTCGGTAAGCCAGCGTTGGGATACGCCGAGATCGCAGCCGAGGATTTTTGCGAAAGCTCGCTCAAGAACGGATACATCAGGTCCGGACCGAGCGAGCAGTTCAGGCCAATCGACAGCGGCTGCACGTGCTTGACCGCGTTCCACAGCGCCTCGACGGTCTGCGCCGAGATCATCGTCTCACCGCCACGCCCGACCGCCGCCGACACCATGACCGGTAGCTGCTTCTCGTCCTTTTCGAACACCTCCTGAATCGCCACCAGCGCCGCCTTGGCATTGAGGGAATCGAAGATGGTCTCGACCAGCAGCACGTCCGAGCCGCCGGCGATCAAGGCGCGTACCTGCTCGACGTAGGCGAGCTTGACCTGATCGAAGGTCACGACGCGAAAGCCCGGATCATCGGCGTCCGGCGAATTGGACAGCGATACGGTCAGCGGTCCGATCGCGCCCGCCACGAAGCGCTGCCGGCCGTCCGCGCTGCCAACACGGTCCGCCCACTCGCGGCACTGCCGCGCCGACTGCTCGTTGATCTCCCAGGCAAGCTCGCTGAGGAACTTGGTTTCGACGATCTTTTGGTAAAATTCCGGGTCTTTTCGGCCGCCGTGCTCGCGCGGATCGTCGACGAAGAACTCGCTCTGCGTGATGCTGGTCGCGCCGAACGTGTTCGTCTCGATGATGTCGGCGCCCGCTTCGAGGAAGCGGCGATGGATGTCGCCGATCATCGCCGGCTGCGTCAGCGAGAAGAGATCGCCGTTGTTCAGCAGATCCTTCTTCGAATCCTTGAAGCGCTCGCCGCGGATGTCCGCTTCCTTCATCCCGTAGGTGCGGATCGTCGTGCCCATCGCGCCGTCGATGATGGCGATGCGCTGCTCGAGGATCTTGCGCAGCGGATGGCTGCTGGCCGGTGCGGTGATGGAGGAAAAAGAAGTAGTGGTCATCGATGAGTCTTCTTCGTGAGC
>DATEDZ010000251.1:0-5765 GCA_035281385.1 Polyangiaceae bacterium | reverse complement strand
CACCCCCAGCGTAACCTTCCGCCAGAAGCTCCCACGCCGCTGCAGGCCGGCCGTGACTTCCCTGCGATTTTACGCTACGCTCCGCGGGGTTGGTGGAGGTCGCTGTTATGAGTGGTGCGAATTGCTGGCGTTTCCGGTGGTTTCGTTGGCTGAGTTTGGTAGTGCTGGCAGCTTCGGCCATGCCCGCATCCTGCGGCGGCAATCCGCAATTGAGCCTCACCGACGAGCCATTCGAAAGTGGCGCGGAGCTGGGCGATCCCTGCTCCACCAACGACGAGTGCTCGGCGGCGCTGCTGTGTGGCCCTGATGGGGTATGCATCGGCGCGTGCGGAGAGCCGAACAGCGACGGCTGCGGTGAGGAAGCGTGCTTGCCCAGCGGCCGCTGTTCCGAGGGTCGCGGCCACACCTGTCAGGGCGATGACGACTGCAATGACGGCTTGGTCTGCTCGAGCCTGGGTCGCTGCGCCGTCCCGTGCGAGACCGGCGAGACGGAGGTCTGCAAGGCCGGCGACGACTGCCGTGACGATGGAACCTGTCCCACCGACGACGACGTCGTGCTCGACGGCATTGGCGGTGCCGGCAATGGCCCCGAACCGGGCGGGATGGGCGGCGCAGCCAGCTGCATCGACGTGAAGGTGAGCTTCGAGCCACAAGTCCCCACGGTGTTGCTCTTGATCGATCGTTCAGCTTCGATGAACGCCAATAACTTCGGCCAAGCAGTGGCCGATGCCGTCGCGGCAGGCACCTACACGCTCGGGGACTGCCCCAGCAACAACGATTGGCGCTGGAACGTCGTGCGCGACGTGCTGTTCAATGTGGACAAGGGCATCGTCAAGCCGCTCGAAGACCAGGTGCGCTTTGGTCTTTCGCTCTACTCGTCCCAGAACGGGCTGCGCGACGACAACGCCAACATCGACAACAGCAAGATGTGCCCAGTCTTGGTCGAGGTACCGATCGCGCTCGGCAACCACCAAGCCATGCTGGACCAGTTCCAATGCAGCAGTCTGGTCGACGACACGCCGACCGGGGAATCGCTGCTCGCGGCCGCCGCCACCTTGCAAGCCTTCGACGAGCCCGGGCCGAAGATCATCGTGCTGGCCACCGACGGCGAGCCCGACAACTGCGAGTGTCCCGACTTCACGGACGACGACTGGGTGCCGGCCGAGTGTCGCGTCGTCGGAGTGCCGGACCAGATCAAGGCAGACGTCGTGGCGACCGCCGAGCAGATCCACGCCGACGACATCCAAATTCACGTCATCAACGTCAGTACACCCGGTAACGCTGGCCTCCAGCAGCACCTGGAAGACGTGGCTATAGCCGGCGGCGGCCAAGTCTACCAGGGCTTCAGCCCCGGCGCGCTGAGCACCGCGTTCGAAGCGATCATCAACGGCGTGCGCTCCTGCGTGATCGATCTGGATGGTGAGATCGCCGAGGGCAAGGAATCGACCGGCACGGTCACTCTGGATGGAGACGAGCTGCTGCTCGACGACGAGAATGGCTGGCAGGTCAACACGCCCAGCCAGATCGAGCTACTGGGCACGGCCTGCGAAGCCATCAAGAGCGGCGATCACGACCTCGATATCAGCTTCCCGTGCGAATCCTTCGACCCGATAGTGCATTAGCCTCGAGCTTGGCGGTCTTGGAAGGAAGCTGAGCGCTGCTCACAAGATGCCGCGCTGCCGTGCGATCTGGATCTCTCGCGCGCGGTGGACGAAAAGCACGGCACCGTCCTGCGAGGGCCCGAGCTTGACCCAACCCGGCTCCTTGAACTGACGCGCCTCCTTCTTGTCGAGCCACAGCAGGTAGCGGCCGATGTCGTTGGCCGCGCTGCGCGCCTCCTCCAAAGACATGCCGCGATTCGCGCCGATGTGATCGGTCAGATTGGACGAGGCCATCAGCCATTTCCCCCTCTCTGATCAGGAGCCAGCGGACGAACACTGGCGCGCGTCCCGCTGCGTGCGTCCTGTTCCCCTTCGTACGCTTCCACGTAAACCTCGAATGAGGTCGACGGCTGCTGCCAAGCTCGAGCGTTGATCAACGACAGCGCGCAGCAGCCCTCGGCCACCACACGAAACTCCAGCCGTCGATCGGTGGCGCTCGCGAGCGACGCGGTCTTGTCTTTGAGGAGCCGCAGCTGCGCGGGTAAGGGTTCAGCCAGGGCCCAACGCTGGCCGGCGCTGATGTCCTCGGGAAGCTCGAGCCTGAGCAACTCGCCCACGGTCGCCCTCACCACGCGACGGTTGAACGTGGCGTCGACTGTGATCATATTCGTTCCCTGCCGGGCACGCGAGAGTGCATGCCGCGTGCCGCTCAGAAAAGCGGCCTGATCAGCGCTCTCGAGCCGGCGCGACGGTGGGAATCTGATCCGGTTCGTGCGACTGCGTTCTTGCTACACTGTCCACGTCGCACACCGCCACAGTGCCCTCTACGTCGCCAAAACATCGTAATTAAGAGATTTATACCTGTATTGGTTGCCCATTCGATCGATGGTTTTGGCGAGGGCGCGGGTTGAGCATAAAACGTGTGCTCCGCCCCAATCCGGTTTGATGACCCAACCGCATGCGCTTCCGACGTTCGGCCCCTACCGGCTCGAAGCTCGCCTCGGAGGAGGGGGCATGGGTGTGGTTTACCGCGGCCGTCATGAGGCCAGCGGCCGGGCCGTTGCGCTGAAAACGATTCGAACGCGCTCAACCGAGCTCGTCGCCGCGCTCCGACGTGAGGTGCAAGTGCTGGCGGGCCTCTCGCATCCTGGCATCGTGCGCGTCCTGGACCAGGGCCTGACCGACGGCACTCCCTGGTACGCGATGGAGCTGGTCGAGGGGCACGCACTTTCGAGCTTGCTGCACGAACCCACCCGCACGCAGACCGAAGTCGCCTTGGGCCGGCTCCGAAGCACCACGCCGCTACTGGATGCCAACCAGCAGGCAACCGGAGTCAGCTCGCCGACCAGCGCCAGCGCACCGGAGGCAGACCGCTATCGGCCGCCGCTGAAGGAGTTGCTCCGCGTGATGCGCAAGGTTTGTATTGCGCTTCGTTTCCTGCATTCACATGGGTTGGTCCATCGCGACCTCAAGCCCGCGAACATCCTGATCCAGAACAGCGGGAACCCCGTTCTGGTGGACTTCGGCCTGGTTGGCCAGTTCCGTGACAACTCGGGCCGTGAGGTGCTCGAGACGACCGTGTCAGCGGGAACACTGGCCTACATGGCGCCCGAGCAAGCTTTGGGCTCCCTGGTCGATGCCCGGGCCGATCTGTTCTCGCTCGGTTGCATCCTCTACGAATGCATCGTGGGCGAGCATCCGTTCCGGCGAGAAGCCACCTACGATGCGAGCGTTCGACCGCCGCCGGCGCCGTCGACACGCGTCGAGGGTGTGAGCGCCGAGCTCGATGCGTTGGTCCTGGGCCTCCTCGCGAGGGACGTTCGCGACCGCGTCGGCTACGCCGAGGACGTAGCGGCAGCGCTGGATCGCGTCATGCAAGTGACGCCGCTAGCCTCGGCCGGTGAAGCGGAGCCCGTTTACCTCTACAGGCCCGAGTTTGCGGGTCGCGGTGAGCTTTTGGAGCATTTGTGCAGCCGCGTGGATGGCGCGAAGCACGGCGCCGCCTCGATGACGCTGATCTCGGGCGAGAGCGGGCTGGGCAAGACGCGGCTGCTGCTAGAGCTCGGCTCGCGCGCTCTGGCTACTGGTACGCGAGTGATCACCGGCCAATGCCGGCCTGTGGGGGCCGTATCGCTCGACGAGGCGCACGCCGAGCCACTGCATCCCTTCCGCAACCTCTTACTTGCCGTGGCGGATGCCTGTCGAGCCGGCGGGCCCGAGCTGACCGAGTGTTCGCTGACCGAATGTGGGGCCGCGCTGGCCCCTTACGAGCCGACGCTCATGGCACTGCTGCCTGGCCAACGAGGCCCTGAGCGGGAATCGGCGGAGCGCGCGCGCGCTCGCGTCTTTGGGGCTCTCGAGAGCACGCTGGTCGCCTTCAGTGCGCAGCAGCCGCTGCTGCTGCTGCTCGACGACTTGCAGTGGGCGGACAGCTTGTCGCTCGAATTTCTCAGCACCTGGGCCGGACAAGTGAGCGCGCGTTCACGCATCACGCTGGTCGGTACCTTTCGCAGCGAGGAAATGCGGGAGGAGCTTTCCGCCCTGTGCGGAGAACGCGGGGTAGAGGTGCAGCGCTTGGAGCGTTTCGACGGGGTTGCGGTTGGGCAAATGGTGTCCGGCATGTTGGCGCTTAGAACGCCGCCCGAGGAGTGGGTGAGCTTTCTAGAGCAGGAGTCCGGCGGCAATCCGTTTTTCATCGCGGAGTACCTGCGCGCGGCCATCGCCGAGCGGCTGCTGACCCGCAGCGCAACCGGTCGTTGGCTCCTGGGTGAGGTCGAGAGCGGGACCACGCTGGGCGAGCGCTTGCGCCTCCCTGCGACCATCGGCGCGCTGGTCGGCCGCCGCCTGAGCGGCCTCGACCCCGAGTCGCTCCAGCTGGTGTGGGCCGCCGCCGTGCTGGGTCGACAGTTCGATCAGGAGCTCGTGGCCGACACGGCAGGGGTCGAACTGGGGCGCGTCATCGCCGCTTACGGCCGCTTGCGCCAGCGCCAGATCTTGCAAGACGAGGCCTCGGGAGGCTCAGGCTTCGTTCACGACAAGCTCCGCGAAGTCGCCTACGGTCTGATCGGCAGCGAAGAACGCCGTCGTCTGCACCAGCACGCCGCGGAAGCGCTGACCCGTCGCGAGCAAAGCCGAGCAGACTCGGTCGAAGCTGGCACGCTAGGCTACCACTACGCTCAGGCAGGCAACCACCCACGCGCTGCGGACTACTTCGAGCGAGCGGCGAAGGCAGCTCGTCAGAATCACTCCAACCGCGACGCTCTGCGTTACCTACGCTTGGCGCTGGGAGAGCTGGAACGACCCGAGCTCCGACACGAGCCAGAGCGTCGCGAGGCCAGCACTCGCGTACGCGAAGCGATTGCCGACGTCTTGTTCGTATTCGGGCAGATGGCGGAGGCACGGGCCGCGCTGGAGCGCGCGATCGCGGAAACCCCCACCACGGATCGGGTAGCCCGCGCGCGACGCCGGCGGCTGGTGGCGCGCACCTGGGAACGGCTGCACGAACACGAGCGTGCTCTGACGCTCTGCGCACAAGCCGAACAGGACTTGGGGGAGCCCCCGGACACGACCGGACCGGCCGACGCGTACTGGTTCGAGTGGGTGCAAATCCAGATTCAAACCACCGGCCATCTGTACTTCTTGAACAAGGTTGCCGAGCTGCAAGCGTTGCTCGAGCACGTCCGGCCGCTGGTCGAGCAGCGCGGGTTACCGCTGCAGCGCACTCAGTTTCTGCAGGGGCTGCTCCTGGCCAACATGCGAAGCTTGCGCTACCGGATGAACGCCGAGAGTGTGGAGCTCGCACGCGCGTTGCTCACCGCAGCCGAGCAAACGCACGACTTGGGCGAGCTTGCACTCGCGCGTGGCAACCTGGGAATAGTGCTCACCTGCAAAGATGCGAGCGGATTCCAGGAAGCCGAGGAAGTGTTCACGCAAGCCATCGCCGACGTCGAGCGCGTCGGCGACGCGGGGCTGATGGCTCGATTTCTGACCTATTACTGCGTGGTGCTCCGGCGCTCGAGCCGCCTCGCCGACGTTCAAGTCGTGGCACAGCGAGCCCTCGAAGTCTCCGAGAAGTATGGCTTCCACGACTACATAGGCGTGGCACACGCGAACCTGGCGTGGGTCGCGCTCCAGACGGGCGGGGACGTCCAGGCCGCCGCCAGC
>DATEDZ010000250.1:0-30303 GCA_035281385.1 Polyangiaceae bacterium | reverse complement strand
CGGCCTGACTTGTATAAGTAGGCACCCAAAAAGCCGACTGAAACAGCAGCGCGAGGATGCCCAAGGGAAGCGCGATGAGGAGCCATTTCGTGCGCATTCCGAGCCGGACTATGCCCGTCACGTGCATTGGGGGTCAAGGCGACCGGACCTGGGGCTGGGCTGGGCCCCAGCGCCACGAGACAGCGAGACCAGCCTGCTTGCCTACATTCACTTCATAGGCGTTGAAGTAATTGGCGCTGTCCATCGTCGAAGAAGTGGTCTAGGTTGGCCGATCGAGGAGAGACCGAGGGATGAATAAAACAACTGTGATCGGGACTCGTCTAGGTGCACTCGGAATCATCGGCATGCTGTGCACGGGTTGTCCGAACCCGCAGACGTACGGCACGCCGCGCACCACGCCTGCGGGAAAAATTCAGCACTCCGTGGCCGCGGAAGGCTGGGGCTTCAGTGGTACGGATGGCCAGACAGATCGGGATATCGGCGCTACCTACCCCACCGCTCCGACCTACACGCTGCGCGTCGGTCTGGCCGATTCGCTCGATATCGGCGCCAGGATCTCGAACCTGACCTCGATTGGCGCCGACGTGAAGTGGAACTTCATCAAGAGCGACTCGTTCGACATGGCCATCGATCCGAGCTTCCAGTTCTTTCACATCGGCGTTTCCTCGGGCACCGAGGATGCGTCGATCAACGTCCTGTATCTGAACGGTCCGCTCATGTTCGGTATCAACGTCGGTGACTCGGTCTCGATCGTGCCGACGCTCGGTGTCACATGGGGCTGGGCCAGCGCGTCGGTGGCGAGCACGGATGAATCCGACTCCGCCAGCCAGACCACCGGCTTGATGCTGCGCCCCGGCCTGGGCTTCGATTTCCGCATCTCGGAGCGTTTCGCCCTCCACCCCGAAATCACGTTCCTGAAAACGCTCGATTCGCCCGACGGCGACTCGATCCTCATGTACATGTTCGGTATCGGCTTCAACTTCGGCAACCTGCCCAAGTACGGCAGCGGAGCCAACGAAGTCGCCCAATAGCGACTCACGGCGGGCTCGGGCTGCCCGGCTACATGTCGATGCGCAGCCCGACACCCGCGGCGTGAGGAGTAGCCCAGGGAGCAATGCGGGCCTCGATCTGGTTGACAGGCTCTTTTTTCCCACCGATCACGATCAGCGGGATCCCGACGCCTGCCAGCACCGCAGCCGAGATCAACCCGCCGTAGATCGTTGCGTCGTAGTCGTCACAGCCGACGCCTTCGGTGCTGATGTCGCCGGTGGAGTTATAGCGGTAGCTGCCCAGCTCACAGGCTGTCTGTTCCGCGTTGGCGACCGCGGCCACCAGTAGCGCGATCGGGGAAAATGACACCATCACGATGCCGCCGGCCATCATGCCCGTGGAGTGGCGCCGACGCTGCACCGGAGCCGGCGCCTCCTCCGGGCTCGGCGCGGCTGGCAGTGTCGTGGCCGCCGGTGCGGGCGCCGGCGCGGCGGGGGCAGCAGCGACCTCGGGCGCGGGCGCGGCTGGCGCTGGTACCACGGCGCCGGGTGCCGGCGCTGGCTGGGGCGCGGCTGGTGCGGCGACGCATGCGCCACCTTCACAGACCCGATCCCCCTTGCAATCCGTATCCTTCGTGCACTGGGCGTGCGCCTCCGACGCCACCAAGAGCACCCCCACCGTACCAAGTAGTCCCATCAAGCTCCGCGCCAACATGGCATTCAGGTTACTCGGTGGTGGCGGGCGGGACAAGCGGCTGGTTCAACCAGAATGGCTCGGGCCGCGTCGCCGGACAGCAATTTTCCAGCGTTTCACAACTCTTTCCTACCGGACACCGGCTTGTAACGTGCACACGATATCCCCACAAAGCAGAACGAGATGAAGGTCAAGCGGCAAACAGATGAAGCCGTGATTCGGAGCTGGCACTCCGGATCTGAAATGGGGAGTGCTTCCCATGAAGCTTGCGGTGATTTCGGATCTGCATTTGGGCGCGGGTGATCGCGCCGATGTTTTCGGCCATGACGACGCCGAGTTCCTGCGTTTCTTGAGGTTCCTGGAAGGTAACTTCGAGCGGATCGTCCTGCTGGGAGACATCTGGGAGACGCTGCAGTCGCGGCGGCTGGGCAGCGCGCTTCAGGAGCTGGCGCTGGCCAAGGCCACGCACCCGGAGATCGCCCAGCGCTTCGAGCGCCCTCAGTACCACTACGTGCACGGCAACCACGACATCGTGGCAGGGCTACTCGGTGTTCCAGACGAGCTGCACCTGGAGGCCGACGGTGTCCGGCTGCTCTTCACGCATGGCCACCAGAACGATGATCTGGTGATGCGGCGGCGCTGGGTCACCGACTTGGCCGTTTGGCTGGGCGGTTGGATCCGGCGCGTCGGTCTGGGCGCCTTCTATCGGCTGTGCGCCCACATCGACGACCTGCGCGGCGGTTTGTCGCTCGACGGCACTCAGTGCGCCTTTCAGCGCTGGGCGGTGTGTGAGGCGGAACGCCGTGAGTACGACGTGGTCGTCACCGGTCACACGCACCGGGCGGCCCGCACCGAGCACGGCCCCCGGTTGTTCTTGAACAGCGGCTCGTGCAGTGAAGGCCAGCTCAGTTTCCTGAGCCTCGACACGCGCCGCGGCGACTACGCCGTGAACTATGGCTACTGACACCCGGCTCAGGGAAGTGGCACTGGATTGGCGTAGTACGCGGTGACCGCGTCCTTGAATTGATCGCCATCGGTGTCGATGAAGGTTTGGTCACCGGCGCCGGTTCCAAAGGCCGCGCCGACGCCGCCCGCGTCGACGAACTCCTGCACGTGCGAAAACAGGTAACGCACCTTATTGTCGCGGAAGTGACCAGGGGTGCCACCGGGCGTCTCGCTCGGCACTCCGAACGGCAATTGCCACCACAGGATTGGCTTTTCAGTGACTTCGTGGACCTGCCGGGCAAACGCCAGTTTCTCGGCGTAGTTGGGGGAGGTTTCGTTGCTCTCGTCCAGATAGAAGGTACCGCCGCGCATGCACTGCGGCAGCGTCCCCTCCTCGAAGCATCCCGCGTCACGATCCAAGATGTCGATGATCACGACGTCCGATTCGGGCGCACCGAGCGCGTTCAAGAACTTGCCCACTTCAGCGCCACTGCCGGCGGCCCACTCCGAAGCGTGCAGGCCCACCAGTACCTTGGGCGCGTTGTCGCGCGCCAGCTTGAACCAGCAGCGTGCCATGCCGGACAGATTCTCTGGTAGGTCCCCACAATCCGGGTGCAGCCGTGCCGGGATCGCTGCCGGGTCGCCGCCCGACCGTTGCTGTCCGTAAGCCCAAAAGTCCGGTTCGAGGTGCACGAGCGCTGGCGTATCGAGCTCGGCGTAGCGCTCCATGAGCAGCTTGGCCATGTTCCAGTACTCGGTCATGTACGCGTCGTTCGCGAGGACGTCGAAGTTGTTCTCACCGAGACCCGTGATGCCGTAGACCGACGACATGGGAGTTGCGCCCTTTGCCATGTCGACCTCGGCGATGATCTTGGCGAAGTAACCTCCAGGATTCCAGTCTTGCCAGCCCTTGGTGAGGTAGATGTAATGCAGGTCCAGCGTCTGCCCGAGCCGGTAGATGCCCGAGTTTTCCCAGACGTAGTCGCCTGGCAGATCATTACCCATCCCGATCAGGAAGTTCGGCTCGCGCCCGAGCTTGCGCGCGATGTCGGCGGCCGATGACTTGCCGGTCGAGCCGATGGGGGTCGTGCCCCCACTACTCGTTCCAGCCTTAGACCCCGTCTGACCGGAGCTCCCACCGCTAGAGCCGTCGTTGTCGTTGTCCTTGTCCTCATCGCAGCCCGTGAGCAGCCCCAGAGCCAGCAAACAAAGCCCCGCACAGCGCAGGACGCAGGGCTCGGGCCGCGCGTTTACCAGACAGCCTATCCGATTCATGTGCCGGATTCTGACATGGGGTAAAGCCATGCTACAAGTCGGAGCGCGAGCGTCAGCGGCTGCTGTGGCCGTCGACGCGGAGTTGGAAGACGAAGTAGGGAGGGAGGCAGACGCCGCCGCTCGCGGAGCGGGCGCACACGTAGTCGTCTCGACAGCTGTGGTTGCCGTCGCAGGCGCGTAGACCCGCTGGATTGACGTTGCCGCGGATGCAGGCGAGAAAGCTTTCGCCGCGCGCCAGGCAGGCGTTGAAGGAGTCGAGCACCGCGATCGGCCCGCATACGGCGCCCTCCGCGCCGCAGGGGGCGGTGCACATGCCGCCCGGAAAGCCGACGCCGCTGCGGTTGCAGATCATGCTCGGGCAGCTCTGAAGCGCCACATTTTGCATGCGATCGCGCCGCCGGTCGCGCTGCGCCGCGACGCTGCCGCTTTCACAGGCATCGCCGACCTGGCGCTCGGCGGGCAGGCATTGGCCGATCGATTCGCCCTTGGCGGCTTCGATCGTCGAGCAGACGAGCCCGTCTTCGCACTTCCAGTCCGCGAAAGTCGGGTCATCCGTCAAACCGCAGTGGGCCGCGTAGCCGCCCGGACCTGGCTTCATGCGTTCGGCGAAGGGCACGACTTGCTCCGGCTCTTGTCCTTTCAGGACCCGCTCGATGAAGCGCAGGCGCCGTCCGATGTCGTCCTGCACGTGCGGCGAGATGCCGACCGAAAGCGAGTTTTCGGGTGGGTCCTGCTGGGAGTCCTCTCCGAGCAGGTGAAAGCCGGCCACGCTGCGGGCTTGATGGCAGCCGGGACAGCTGAGCTGATCGAGACGCCTCAGCAAGCCGAGCGTAGACCTGGCGAGCTTGGCCTGGGAGAAGTCCCACTGCTGAAGCTCTCGCGACGGCAGCGCCGCCGAGAAAGGACGGTTGGCGAGCCGGCTCAACCCGCGCGGTGTGACCGAGAGAGCGCGACGCGCGAGGAACTGGTCTGGCAGTAGCGCCACTCCGGCGTCCACGGCGACGCGCTGCGCTTGCAGCGAGCCGAGCAGCTCACGCCGCCGCTCCGGCTTGGCGAAGGCCTCCGGGTCGATGGTATTTTCCAGACCCTCGGGCTGCAGCACACCAGCGGCGTCGGGGCGGAACGAGCGCAGCAAGTATTCGGCGTGCCCACCCAGATCGGGCCGCACCGTCGCGGGCCAGCGCACCAGCTGCAAGTTGAGCACCAGGCGCGCGCTGGCGCTCGTGACCTTGACGCGAGCGGGCGCGAGCGGGCCCCCGGCCGAGCGAAACCGATCGGCGCGGGTGGCCACGTCTTTCGCTGGCTCCTCGAGCCAACGTTCGGCCACCTCCTTGCAACCCCCCAGCGGCCGCGGAACCTCGAGCTCGAGGCCGAGCGTCATCGGCAACTTGGAGGCGCGGTCGCCGCCGTGGTCGTAGGCCAGCCGGTAGATGAGCCGCGTCTCGCCGCAGGAGCTGGGGTCCAGCAGCATGCGGTCGAGCCGATTGACCATGCCAGCGAGCTCGAAGCGAGCGGACGCGGAGCGCAGGAAGCGTCGGTCGAATAGGCGATGGGAGTAGCGCGCTACGTCGACACCCGCGAGCGCATCCTCCCTGGCTGCGCGCTCGAGCTCCTGCTCGAGAAGCCTTACGACTGGAGCGAAGCTCGACAATTGGCTCAGCTGCGCGTTGCTGGTGTCGGGCGCGCTCGAACCGAGCAGTGTGGCCAGCGCCAGCCCGCGCTGCTCGAGCGCGATCATCAGCTGTGGATTGGTTTCGAGCAGCGTGGGCCGGTTGGGCGAAATCGCCCGTTGCGGCGGCTCGGCTGCCGAGCGCGAGCCTCCCGCGCTGGAGATAGACGCACGAGCTGGCGCGGAGGTTCCCGAGATCCCCTGCTGCGGCTCCGCGCCCCGACCGGCACAGCCTGCTGCAAGGGCTAGCAGCAAGAGCGATCTCGGCTTGCTGCGCGCCGGGAACGTGGGCACGCTGCGCTGCACACTTCGAAGGAGGCCCCAGACCATGGCGAGCGTGATCATAGTCGGTGACGGTCCGAGCGGGCTGAGCGCAGCGCTTTTCCTGGCCAAGAACAAGCACGACGTGACGGTGTTCGGTCAAAACGAGACCTGGATGAATTCCGCCCTGCTCTACAACTACCTGGGTATCCCCAAGATCACGGGCAAGGAATTTCTGGTCATTGCCAAGAAGCAGGTGACCGATCAGGGCGGCAAGCTGATCGAGGCAGAGGTCAGCGAAGTCTCCAAGGCCCCTGGCGGTTTTACGGTCAAGGCAGCCGGCAAGCCGTACGACGCCAAGTACCTGATCATCGCCATGGGCACCAAGCTCGAGCTGGTGAAAAATCTCGGTTTGCCCACGCGCGCCATCATGGCGGACCGTAATGGCCGCACCAGCGTGGACGGCGCTTACGTCGTGGGTTGGGCGACCAGGCCCGACAAGATCCAAGCCATCATTTCGGCGGGCGACGGCGCCGCCGCCGCGCTCGACATCCTGTCCAAGGAAGCCGGTAAGGACATCCACGACTTCGATTCGGTCGACTCCTAGCTCGTCAAGCGCGCGTAGTGCTCGACGAAGGCGCGCGCGGCGCGCGGCAGATTGGCCTGCCAGTCCATGCCGGCGTTGCCGTCGGCGCCGTCGGTGACGAACTTCAGCGCGCCGAATACGGCACCTTCCAGGTGACAGACCTTGGCCAGCGCGTAGGCCTCCATGTCGATCACATCGCAGGTGACCACCGGCTTGCCGGTTTCGAAGCGATCCCCCGTGCCGCAGATGCCCTCGGGCAAGTCCGTGAACAGCTGCGGGAACTCGAGCGTGGCTGGGACGTCCTCGAACGGTGTCGCCCCGACCGGAAAGCCCAGGCCCGAGACGTCCATATCTCGCTGCACGAAACGACGACAGCTCACCAGGCTGCCAGCCGGCAGCGTCGGACTTCCGGCGGTGCCGAAATTCAGCACGCGCGGCAACTGACCCAATCGAGCGCGCTGCTCCAGCAGCGCGCAGCTCAACCGATAGGCTGCATTCACCTTGCCGATGCCGGTATAGAGCACCGGCACGCCGCGCTCGGCGAACAAGCCCTGGCTCTCGATTTCGAGCGCCATCACCACGAGCAGCGACTTGGCCAAACCAGAACCTACAGCGCGTAAGCCGAGGGCAAGAGGCCACGCTTCACCAGCACCTGAATGATCTGGTGCGCGGCCTCTTCGGGATCCCCCGAATCCAGCGAAACCACGGCATCGGGTGCCTTTGGTGCTTCTTCACTGGGATGCGGGTGGCCCGGGCCGTAGACACCTCGCTGGTCGCGACGCTTGCGCACGTCGAGCGAGGTCTTGACGTGAATTTCGACGAAGCGCTCGGGCCCGACGGCATCGCGAATCGCCAGCCGATCCGTGGCGAGCGGCGAGGCGTAGGCGAAGATGGGAATGATACCGGCGTCGGTGCAGCGACGCGCCAGCTCTGGGGTCTGGGCCGGGCTGGAGCCGTCCGGGCGTGCGCCCCGCGACAGCCCATCGTCGGGATCGATCACGTAGGCCAGACGCTTCTGATCGAACAGTCGCCGCTCGAGCGCGAAAGCGATGGCGGTCTTGCCCGAGGCGGGCAGCCCCGTAAGCCACACTGTGGCGCCCTTCTGGCCGAGGCGTTCGCTGCGCTCATCGGCGCTGACGTGCGAGCGGGCCCGGAACGAGCTCGGGCTGGTGCTGTCGTCCTCCAGCTTTTGCGGCGCGTCGGGCAGGATCATGCCGGCCGCAACCGTGTTGTTGGTCAGCGTGTCGATGAGAATGAAGGCGCCCGTGATGCGGTTTTGCTTGTAGGGGTCGAAGTACAGCGGTCGCCGGCAGTTCATCGTGACGCGGCCGATGTCGTTCAGCTCCAGGCGCGCGGCTTCGCTGTGCTTCAGCGTCTCCAGGTCGACCGTGAACGCCACGTCCTCGACCTCGGCGCGCACCACCTGCGTGGTGTGCTTGAGCAGGTAACTCTTCTGCCGATCCAACGCGCGCTCGCTCATCCAGACCAGCATGGCGTCGAAGCGATTGTCGAAGCGCGGTAGCTTGTCCGGATGCACCAGCATGTCGCCGCGGCTGATGTCGATCTCGTCGGCCAGCTTGATAGTGACGCTTTGGGAGCCGTGAGCTTGCGCGAGCTCTCCCTCGAACGTATCGATGCCGACGACCTTGCTGGTCTTGCGCGACGGCAGGACCATCACGGTTTCACCCGGCTTGACGATGCCGGAGGCGATCGTACCAGAAAAACCGCGGTAGTTCAGGTCCGGACGCATCACGTACTGCACCGGGAAGCGGAAGTCGGTGTAGTTGATGTCGCTCGCGATTGGCACCGTCTCCAAGTGCTCGAGCAGGGTGCCCCCTTCGTAGTAACCGGTCGAAGGACTCGGGTGCACGACGTTGTCACCCAACAAGGCGCTGATCGGAATGAACTTGATGCCCTTGAAGCCGAGTTGCTCGCAAAACGCACCGAACTGAGCCTTCAGCTCCGCGAAGCGCTCGCCGCTGTAGTCCACCAAGTCCATCTTGTTGATGCAGACGGCGACATGCGGAATACCGAGCAGCGAGGCGATGTACGCGTGCCGGCGCGACTGCGGCAACACGCCCAGGCGAGCGTCAATCAAGATGATCGCCACGTTCGCGGTGGAAGCGCCCGTGGCCATGTTGCGCGTGTACTGCACGTGGCCCGGCGTATCGGCGATGATGAACTTGCGCTTGGTGGTCGAGAAATAGCGGTAGGCAACGTCGATCGTGATGCCCTGCTCACGCTCGGCCCTGAGCCCATCGGTGAAAAGCGAGAAATCGATCTCGAGCCCCGCGCGACCCGACGCCCGCTTCACCGCCGACAGCTGATCTTCGTAAATGCCATGCGTATCGTGCAGCAGTCGCCCGATCAGCGTCGACTTGCCATCGTCCACCGATCCCACCGACGTAAACCGCAACAGCTCCTTCTTCTGGTGCTGCTCCAGGTACCCCAAAATATCGTTATTGATGAGCTCCTGCTCACTCATCAGAAGTAGCCTTCGCGCTTTTTGGTTTCCATGGAGCCTTCTTCGTCGAAGTCGATGAGGCGGCCTTGGCGCTCGCTGTATTTGGTGAGCAGCATCTCGCGGATGATGTCGGGCAGCGTGGTGGCGAGAGACTTGAGCGCGCCGGTCAGCGGGTAGCAGCCGAGCGTGCGGAACCGCACCAGCTCCAGGCGCGGTTTTTCGCCGGGATTGAGCGGGATGCGGTCGTCGTCGACCATGATCAGCGTGCCGTTACGCTCCACCACCGGTCTTTCGGCGGCGTAGTAAAGCGGTACGATCGGGATCTTTTCGAGATAGATGTAGAGCCAGATATCGAGCTCGGTCCAGTTCGAGAGAGGAAACGCTCGGATGCTCTCGCCCTTGGTCAGCTTGCCGTTGAACAGGTTCCACAGCTCGGGCCGCTGGTTCTTCGGGTCCCACTGGCCGTAGCGGTCACGGAACGAATAGATGCGCTCCTTGGCGCGCGACTTCTCCTCGTCGCGGCGCGCGCCGCCGAAAGCCGCATCGTATTCGCCGGCCGCCAGCGCCTGCAGCAGCGCCTGCGTCTTCATGATCTGCGTGTACTTGTTGCTGCCGTGATCGAACGGGTTGATGTTGTCGGCCAGACCCTGCTGGTTGGTGTGGATGATCAAGTCGAGTCCGTGCTGCTTGCAGAACTCGTCACGGAACTTGATCATCTCCTTGAACTTCCACTTCGTATCGATGTGGAGCAGAGGGAACGGCAGCTTGCCCGGGTAGAAGGCCTTCCTCGCCAGGTGCACCATCACCGACGAGTCCTTGCCGATCGAGTACATCATCACCGGACTATCGAACTCGGAGGCGACCTCGCGCAGGATGTGGATGCTCTCGGCCTCGAGCTGCCGCAGATGGCTGAGCCGAAGCTCGACCGCCTCGCTGGGTTGATGGGTGCTAACGCTGGGGGTGGCCTGCATGGGCCGATGGGATTTAGCACCAATTCAATCGGAATTAAGTACAATAAACTAACTACCTATAACTATTATAATAATGGCCGCTATCGCGGCAGATTCGTGCAGTAGACTGCCGGGTTCATGCCCTCGGAAATGGTGACGAAAGCGGTGTCTCCCTCAGCGAACCCGATCGCTTCGCCTTGGGTCTCGGCCGGTGCGCGAAGCTGCCGCGGGGCTCGCTGAAGCGAGCTCATGACCGACTCCGATGGCCCGCGCGGGAACAGCAGCACCGAGCTGTAGGTGCGGATCAGGATGGCGCTGCCGTCGCGGGCAATGCTGGCGGCGGTGGGCATCTTGGCTCCTGGCGGCCCGCCCTGGCCGAACAGGATTTCCCCGGCCAGTCGCAGCTCGCCGCCGCCGGCCGCCAGCGTGGCGGCATCGGCGGTGAGGATCTGAGAATGGCCGTCAGCCTGCTTGCCGACCATGAACAGCTCTCCGTTTCGCGGGTCGATGAAGAAGGCCTCGACGTCACGCGCTCCGTCCGGAAAGGTGAAGACGATCGGCTGCACGTCGCGCAGCGCGATGCGCGCGCCGCGTGCGCTCGCAGCCACGACCGGTTCGGGTACGCGATACACGACCGCCTTGCGCCGCGGGATACCCTGGCCCATCGACGCGAAGTTGTTGCCCGTGTCGCCCAGATACAGGAAGTGACCATCGGGCGCGGGTCCGAGCGCGATGTCTTCCGCGTCGACCAAGATCGGGACGGTTTCCAGAACCAGCTCGGCCAGCACGTGCCCGGCGCGATCGATGGCGAAGAAGCGCGGTGCGTCACCCGAGTCGTTGTGGACGAAGAAGACGTCGCGCGCTGCGCTGCTCTGAACGACGCCCGAGATCTCGTTGAGCTGAGCATCTTCGATGCGCCCAACGGCACGCGGCTCGTCCGCGCACTCGGGGCGTGGCGAGGCGGGTGCGCCACCGTGGGTGAGCCCGCCCGCCTCGCTCGGCGGCGGCGGTCCCGCGGCTGCGCAGGCCCAGAGCAGGCAAGGAGCGAGCACGCCGAGGCGCATCTGGCTCCACTTTAGAAGTGCGCGCGCCAATTGGCCAGCGCTGCTGCGATCAGGTCGGGTGCCACCTCGTGCTTCATCACGCGCGCCACCTGGTCCAGGTACTCGCCGCGCCCGACTTCGTAGGCGCCGAGGGACGCCAGATGCTCGGTCACGAACTGCACGTCGAAGACCCGGATGCCAGCGCGGAACAACGTGTCGATGGACACCGCCAGTGCCACTTTGGAGGCGTTGCTCACGACGTGGAACATGCTTTCCGCCGCAAACAGCGCGCCGCGCCGCACGCCGTAAAGCCCGCCCGCCAGCTGCCCGCCCTGCCAGACTTCGAAGCTGTGGGCATGGCCCAGCTGATGCAACTGCGTGTAGGCCAGCATCATCTCCGGCAGGATCCAGGTGCCGCCTTCACGATTGGCGGCGCAGGCCGCGATCACGTCCGCGAAGGCCTTGTCGAACGTGACCTCGAAACGCTGCTGGCGCAGAACTCGGCGCAACGAGCGCGACACGTGCAGCCGCTGGCGATCCATCAGCGCTCGGGGATTCGGGCTCCACCAGAGCGGAGGCACGCCCACGCTGTACCAGGGGAAGACGCCGGATTCATAAGCGAACAGCAAACGCGCTGGTGACAGATCACCACCGACCGCCAGCAGCCCCTCGTCGTCCGAGTCATTCGGATCGGGAAACGAGAGCGGGCTGCCCGGACCCAGAAAGGTCAGGCGCCGATTGCCACGCATCGGAGGATTAAAGCACATTCGATACCCTGAGTTTTGGGGTCGGGGCCCCAAAACCGAGGGGGGACCCGCCGAATTCACTTCGGCGGGGGGAGCGGAGCTCCCGAGACCAGACACTAGAGAACCCATCCCGAAGGGGATGGGCTCTAGCAGGCGCGGTGCGTGAGCTCGGGGAAAATCTTGCCGGGGTTCAAGAGCCCTGCCGGGTCGAAGACGCGCTTCAGGTCTTTTTGTAGCGCGATCAGCTCTGGCGACTGCTCGAGCGGCAGGTAAGGCGCCTTGAGCACGCCGATGCCGTGCTCACCACTGAGCGTGCCCCGCAGCGCGATCACTTTCTGGAATAGCTCGATGATCGCGCGCTCGACGGCCGGCAGCTCGTGCTCCTCGTTCCACAGGAAGTTCACGTGCAGGTTGCCGTCGCCGGCATGTCCGTAGGTCAGCGTCCGCACACCGGTGCGCTCGCTGATCTGTCGCACGAAGTCCAGCAGGTCTCCGATCCGCTGGCGAGGCACCACCACGTCTTCACTCAGCTTCTTCTTGGTCAGCTTGCGTACGGCGTGGCTCATTTCACGACGGGCCGACCACAGCCGCTCACGTTGTGCCTCATCCTGTGCCACCAGCACCTCGAGCGCCTTCACGTCCTCGCACACGCCAGAGATACGCTCGGCCTGACGCTCCACGGACGCGTCGTCACCGTCCACCTCGAGCAGCAGCATGGCGCCGGCTTGCGGGTTGATGGCGTTGCCGGCCAGGCGCATGGCCTCGAGCGTGGAGTCGTCGAGTAGCTCGATGCAGCGCGGCGAGATGCCCGCGGCGATGATGGCCTGCACGGCCTGGCCTGCTTGCCGGACGTCGTTGAACAGCGTGAGCAGCGTCATCACGCTGGGCGGCTTGGGAATCAGCTGGAGCGTCGTTCGGCCAAAGACGGCCAGGGTGCCTTCACTGCCCACGAGCAGCGCCGTCACGTCGTAGCCGGTGACGCCCTTGATGGTGCGCCGCCCGGCAGCAATGCGCTGGCCCCCGATCAGCAAGGCTTCCACGGCTAGCACGTAGTCGCGAGTCACACCGTATTTGAACGCGCGGGGGCCCCCGGCGTTCTCGGCCACGTTGCCGCCGATGGCGCACGACTTGAGCGAGTTCGGATCCGGCGGATAAAACCAACCTTCGGCTTCGACCGCGGCGTGCAGATCCGCCAGGACGACTCCGGGCTCGACGACGGCCACGCCCTCCCTGCGATCCACCTCGACGATGCTCTGCATGCCGCTCGTGGCGAGCACGATGCCGCCGGCCATGGGCACCGCACCGCCCGTGCGCCCGGTACCACCTCCGCGCGGCGTGATCGGCACCTCGGCTTCGCGCGCCACGGCCAGGGCCACCAAGATGTCCTCGCTCGAGCTCGCCAGCACGACCGCGTCAGGTACCTCACCTTCGGCCTCGGACTCGTCGCGCACGAAGCGCTCGCACGCGTCATGCCCGGTCAGCACCTTGGACGGCCCGAGCCGTTGGTCGAGCAGCGATTTGGCCTTGTCTCGCGCGGACTGCGAGGGCCTGGGCAGGTCGGGCCGAGAGAGCAGCACGTCTAGCAGCGTAGCCGAGACCAAAGTCTCGCGCTTGACACTGCTGCGAAGCTAGGACTTTGTGTGGCAATGCCGAGCCGTGCCGAGCCGCACCGCGGGGCTCTGGCCCCGCACTCCGGGGTGCTGCGAGCCATTGCCCTGGCGCTCGCAGCGGGTCTCGCGATCGCCTGCAGAGATGTAGGCACCTCGGATCAGGCGACGCGCCCGCTACCAGCCCCCGAGCCCCCGGCCACGACAGCAGCGCTACCGCGCGATGACGTCGCGAGCCCCCCCAAGAAGGCGAGCGATCAGCCGAGCACCAAGCCGCGGCGGGCTGCCGATGAGGAACGGTCCCAGCCTGCAAGCCCTGCGGTGGCCCCGGCGGGCGACACCGCGGCGCCGGCTGCGCCCGAAGGCACGTCGGACAGCGCGGCGCCGGTGGCGGCCGCGTCAGCTCCTGCCGTGGAGGCGCCCTCCGCGGCTTGCGTCGCGCGTTGTCAGAGTGCGATGCAGGGCTGCCTGTCTGCACCGGTCGATGGCGGCGTGCCCGGCTTCGGCAATATCGAGGTTTGCAAGAAGGCCTTCGAAGCCTGTCAGTCGGCGTGTAGTAAGCAGTAGAATGTAGGCCCGCTTGCCGCTCGTCATTCGGCTCTGATCGGCGAAGCCACCACGGCGTCGTCCGGGGCGTCGCCAATCAGGATCGGCTGAATGCCGAGCCCACGCTCGACCAGCGCATGGCATAGGTAGATGAGTGGCGTCAGACCGAGGGCGATCAGCAACTTGAGGCCGTAGGCGCTGTAGATGATGTTGACGATCTTCTCCACGCTCATCATGCCCGACCAGGCCACGAAGTTGATGGTGATGGTGTCGATGAGCTGCGAGACCGCGGTGGAGCCGGTCGCCCGCAGCCACAGCAGCCGACCGGAGGTCACCTTCTTGAGTAGGTGAAAGACTCCGATGTCGACGAACTGGCTCACCAGGTACGCACACAGCGACGCCACCAGCATGCGCAGCGAGCCCAGGAAGACATTGTTGAAGGCAGCCTCGTTCACACCGGTCCAGTCGGAGGCGCGCGTCATCGCGGCGAACGGAACTTGAGCCGCGATGTAGATGAACGAGAACGCCAGCACCGCCATGGCAAAGCCGACCAGCGTGACGAAGCGCGCGGCGCGCTTGCCGTAGAATTCGTTGAGCACATCGGTCAGCAGAAACGTGACCGGGAACGGCACCATACCGACGGTGGTCGTGAAAGCGAAACCGAAGACGGTGGTTTCGATGAGCTTGCCGCCGATGATGTCGCCCACCACCAAGCAAGTCGTGAAGATGCCGGCTAGTACCAGAAACAGCTTGTGGCGTTTGTCGAGGAACATCTGCGCCGGCATCCTACTCTTTCCATTGGGCAAAATGGCTGCTATGGCTGGACCAGGTGATCGCGCTCGGCATCGACCCCGGTACACGCCGCCTCGGCTGGGGGGTGGTATCGCGCACCGGCAATCGCTTGGTACACGTGGCGCACGGTGTCATCGCCTTGAATGGCAGCGATTCCATCGCGGATCGTCTGGTCGAGCTCGAGGGTCAGCTGACGCGCGTGATCCATGACCACCGTCCCAACGTGAGCTCGGTGGAGAGCTTGTTCTTCAACAAGGATGCCCAGGCGGCGGCCAAGTTGGGGCACGCGCGCGGCGTCGTGCTCCTGTGCCTGGCGCGTGAAGGCATTCCAATCGCCGAGTACGCACCCGCCAAGATCAAGCGAACTATCGTGGGCGCAGGTCAGGCCGACAAACGCCAGATCGCGCTGATGGTGAGGGCTGCGCTCGCTCTCGACGCTCTTCCCCCAGCCGACGCTGCCGACGCGCTGGCCATCGCCATGACCCACCTGCGACTCGGCGGTTTACTGACCGCGCTCGCGGGGGCTCGACCGGCCGCCTCGGCTTCGGAGCTGGGCGGGCAGCCCGACGGCCGGTCTCGGATTCTGCTCGCACTGCTCGGTAAGAAGCGACCGCGGCGCGCTGCGTTACGGCGTCGTGCCTGAAAAGTTCATCAATATCTTGCGGTTGGGATAGTAGCCGTGTCTGGCTTGAAACCGAGGTGCTAAGGAGGCTGGTGTGAAACACACCAGCTGTCCAAATCGGCGGAGCCTCCCCCAGGAAGGAATCTAGGAGGCTGGGTTTGAAAAACACCAGCCTCCTAGGCGAGCCGCTGCAGCTGCCCTTGCGGCCTCCGCTGCTCGCGCTGCCGCCCAGCGTGCGCGCCGTGGGCTACGCGGTCGACGATCACGATGCGGTGGTGAGGTTGCTTTCGGAGCTGAAGCCGCCTGGCCTGCCGCAAGGTGCGGTGCTCAAGCGTCGGGCGGAATTCCTGGCGGGACGACTAGCGGCGCTGCGCGCGCTCGAGAGCCTGGGTATCGATTCGCAGACGGGGCCCGGGCGCCGCGACGACGGCAGCCCGAGCTGGCCCGAGCCGGCGGTGGGGTCCATCACGCACGGCGCGGGGCGCGCTTTCTGCGCCGTGGCGAGGCGCAGCGACTTTCGCTCGCTCGGCATCGACGCCGAGCGGGTGCTCGACGAATCCGCCAAGCAGGAGCTGCTGAGTCGCATCTGCGCAGACGACGAGCGCGGCGTGCTGGCGCAGGGCCTACCGCTATCCGAGCCGCAGCGGGTGTCGGTGGCATTCTCGGCCAAGGAAAGTCTGTTCAAGTGCCTGTACCCGCTGGTCGGTAAGTACATGGACTTCAGCGCCGCGCGTGTGGTCACGGTGGCGGCGCGGCCCGGGCAGAGCAGCGTGGCTGGGGAGCTCGAGCTCGAGCTGAGCGTTGCCTGGTCGGAGGCATTCGCGGCGGGCCGGCGCTTCAGCGCTGCGTTCGTGGTCGGCCCCGACCATGTCGAGACCGCCGTCTTGCTTGCTGCGTAGTGCTTCTCTTGCGTAGTGCTTTTCCCGTTCCGGGGGGCTTGCGCCGCCTCCGCCCGGCACTAGGTGGGCCTTCAGCTCAGCGAGTCTTGGCCTTGCCTGCAAACCCGCCGCTCCGGCCTCGTTCACGTGGTCGCCCGCCTGTCATTTCGACGGAGCGTCTGCTGGCGCTGGCGCGCGAGGTCTTTCTGGAGCTGGGCATTCGCGCCACCACCGCGGAGGTCGCGACGCGCGCCGGCATCGCCGAAGGAACCATCTTCCATCGCTTCAAGTCGAAGGAAGAGTTGTTTCGCGCCGCCATGAACGTCGATCCCGACGCGGGCCTGGCCCTGGCCGAAGCGCTGCCGGCGCGGGCTGGCACGGGCGACCTGCGTCACACCCTGGTGATTTTTGCCGAGCAGATGATGGCGCTCGGGCGCGTCGCGCTGCCGGTGTGGATGATGGCGTGGTCCAACCCCGACAGCCAGCTGTCCGAGGAGCGCAACTTGGAGCGCGCCACGCGCTACGAGCGCGTGCTCGACGCGCTGACGGCTTTCTTCGAGGCCGAGATGAGCGCCGGGCGGCTGCGCTCCGTGGACGCGCGCGTGATGTCGCGGCTCTTCATCGGCGGCCTCCACCACTTTTGCATGATCGAGCTGTTCATGGGCGAGTCGCAGGGCCTTACGCAGCAAGAGTTCGCCGAGAAGGCAGTCGACCTGCTCCTCGCTGACGACTGACAACTAACCCGACGGCGGCCCCAGCGGTTCCGGAAGCCTAAAGCCCCTTTAGCGACCACGTTGACGTTACGTTGACGTTGACGTTGTCGGCGACGGCGATGGCGACGGGACCGTAGCTCAACGGCAGAGCGTGATGGACACCGCGACAACCCTCGTCAGGAGCTCCACTGCGTCGTTGTGTTCGTATCCGTCCACCAAGAGGAAAAACGTGCAGCGCATCGATGATTGGCGGCGCAGTATGGCTGAGCCGCGTCGTCGGCCGTGAGCCTGAGTCGCTCGCCACCCTTCGCCGACAACGTCAACGCTCACGTCAACATAGGCGGCGGTTTGGCAGCGCAACGCGCCAGTCGACTATTGTCGAATTGGGGCTAATGAACGCCGCCGACCAACCAGGCGAAGGCGGGCACCAGCACCTCCTCGGGTGAGGCGCCGCCGCTCTTGGCGCTGGTGGTGCCGCCGGAGTCCAGCGTGTCGAGCTTGAAGCCATGGTCGCCGAACACGATGGCCAGCGTACGAGCGGGCAGGCGTGCCAGCTGCGCCGAGAGCACCTCGGCCGTCTCGTCCGCGAGGTCGTCGAGGCGCACTGCCTCGTCATCACCCGGCTCCATCAGCCGTGCCGCCACCAGATCCAGCTTGAGCAGGTCGCGATGGCCGACCTTCACGCGCCGCGCCGTGCGCGCGTTTTGACCGCGCGCTACCGGAATTTCGGAGCTCACCTCGCCGGTCCAGGTCTTGAGCGCCTCGGGTCCGCGCCCCAAAAGCTCGAGCTGCACCGCGGAAGTGGAAGGGAGCGCACTCCACAGCAGCAGCCGCTCGGTGAGCGCCACGTCCTGCGCCATGCGCCAGCGCACGCGCTGCTCGACGCGCAGGCCCAGGTCGAAACGCAGCCCGCTGACCGCGATCAGCTCCACGCGGCGCGCGCCGTGAAGCCGTCCGATGCGCAGGGCGATCTCCGGAATGTCGAGCACCATCGTCGGCCGCTTGCCGCGCACGCGTAGCGCTGCGAAGGCCTCGCGGTAGCTCTGCTCGAATGAAGTAGCCCAGGTCGAAAGCACCTGGCGTGCCGAGGCGTCGCCGATGCCGCGCGCTACCGCGTCGGCGAGCGGCACGTAAGCGCTCACGAACATGCGCTCGATCACGCTGAGCGGCTTGGGCCCCCGCGCCGTGGTCAGCTCCTCGACCCAGCTGCGCCAATCGCTCGGTGCCGAAGCGTAGAGCGGCCCGCGTTCGAAGGGCTCGGGAGGCACGGGGCTGGGCTCGAACGGCTCCTCGCCGGCGGCAGGCGCCGGCGGCAGGGCCGCGGCTACCACCGGCGGCGGCGTGGAAAATGCGGTCAAGTCCGGCGGAGTCAGACTCAGCCCCGACTCGGAGCTGGGCGGCGGGGTGAGCGCCTCGAGCACCTCGCTCGCCGAGAGCGCCTCGGCCACCTGCACATGAGGCGGCACCAGGGTGGCTTCTTCCAACTCGTCCAATTCGTCCGACTCGTCTGATTCGTCCGATTCGTTCTCGCGGCTCTCTGGCTCGGAGTGAAGCAGGGCCGCGACCATGGCAGCCGCGCTGCGTGCCACTGCGGGTGCGACCGACGGCGGTTGCGCGGTCTCGAGGCAGACCAACGCGCTCGGCGCGCTGCCTGGCATCAGCTCGTGGATCGCCACCGGCACCGTGAACACGCGCAGCCCGCGGTCGGCCGCGTTCAGGTAGAGCCGCAGGGGGTGCAGGGCCGCAGCCGTGAGCAGGTAGCGCAGCACCGCGCTGTCCTCGGTGTCGAGGGTGTGCTCGGAGTCTGCCATGCCGCCGAGGGTGCCAACTCCAATGGCGATGCCGCGCAGCTCGACCAGGCGGGCTCGGTAGAGCTGATCCGCCAGTGACAGCGCCAGGTCGGTCGCGGCCGCGACTCCGGGCGGGCAGGCCCCCCGCCGCTCCAGGGCCCCTTCGATGGCGGCTTCGACGAGCACTCCCAGCCGGCCGCGGTGGCCCGGCCCCGGGGAGCTCACCTGCACCGTAAGCAAGCCGTCAGCTTCCGCCTCGGTCAAAAGCTCGGCCAGAACGCCCGGCCCGACGAAGCGCGCTTCTCCCGCACTAGCGACCGTTTTCGAACCGCCGGCCGACGGCAGGCGGGGGGCTTGGGGGGAGGTGCCGGGTAGGGCGGCTTCTAGGTTCTGAGCTGCCGTCGTCTCGATCATGCCCGCCAAGGTGCAAAAAGGACAGCGTTTGGCCCAGTTTTTGGCGGCCTACGTGGAGCCTGGCCGTTGACGGACCCGTCGCACATCCATAAGATCGAAGTCGGCTCCCTCTGCAGGGTGCGCGAGTCCGTAGTAACGAATCCCTGATAGTGATCGAACCGGGAGATGAGTCCCTGGTGGAGAGCAGGCCCGGATTTTCTCACCGGGAAGCCAGAAGCCGGGGAAAGAAGAGTCTCCCACCTAGCTACGCTAGGGGTTCGGACTACATCCATGACTTCGCGGCCCAAGTGGTAAGTAGCCCTGAACGGGCTGGCGTTTTTCGCTGGCCCGTTCGCCTTGGTACAGATTACCGTGCCACGGCAATGAGCACGTTTTGGACTCACGGATCGCGCCGCCGGCGGCTCGGGCTCAGCCTGTGGGTGTTGGCGCTGCTGGCGATCCCCGCGACGGCTGACGCTGCGCGCGTGAAGGGACGCCTCGATGGGTTCCGTTTTTTGCGCAACCCGGTTTGGGCCGAGGCGAAGGACCCGACCAATCATGGCTACTCGTTTCGTGAGCCTGTCCCGACGGTGCGTTCGGAGTTTCGGCGACCGTTTCCGCACATCCCGAAAGAGCTGTGCGTCGCGCTACTGGCGGCCGCCCCGCAGGCAGCGCCCAGGCCGATCCTGATCCGTGTGGGGGGCGGTCGGACCACGCCGGTAACGATCGTGGTCCCGCCCGGGACGCGCCTGACCTTCCAAAACACCGACTCCTTCAAGCACCGCCTCTTCGGGGTCGGCATCAAGACCTTTTCCGCGGCCGAGCAGGGCCCGGGCGCGACCCGCGAGTGGACGCCGGCGGCCCCTGGTACCTACGAGATCCGTGACGAGGCCGCGCCCAGTCTGCGCATGTGGATCGTCGCCGAGCCGACCGTGGCCAGTATCACCTATCCCTCGATGAAGGGTGAGTTCTCGGTCAGCGTCGAGACGCCGGGTGACTACACCTTGCAGGCGTTCTTCGCAGGCAAGAAGGTGGGCGACGCGGTGCCGGTCAAGGTGGCCGCGGCGGACGTCGAGCTCAAGGCTGCGATCAAGGTGATGGATCAAAAGACCGCCGACGCCGAAGAAAAGGCCAGCGACGAGAAAGCCGCTAAGGCCAAGGGCGGCAAGTAGTCATGCTGCTCTCACGCTTTTGGTACGTCTTGTTGGGCCTGGTGGTCGGGGTCGCGGCCTTCCAGCTGTTCCTGGCGACCAGCATGTTCAACCGCGCCGGGGCGCGTGCGATGGGCGAGGCGCTCTCGTCCGACAGCCAGGTGGTCAACTGGTACCTGAGTAACGACGCTCGCGTCCGTTCGGCCCAGCTGATCGCTTTCGGTGTGGATCAGGACGTGGCCAAGTCGCTGGCCAAGTCGAGTGAGAACGACACCAAGGTGCCCGACGAGTCGCGCGATAAGGCGCTCGCAGCCCTGAAGAAGGTCAACGCCGGCATCCCGCCCGAGCAAGCGTTCGATGCGGTGTTCGCTGTCGATCAGCACGGGCGCGTGGTGGCGCACTTGGGCTATCAGCAGGCCTCCGGCAATGCGGATTTCGAGCTGGGCGGCTACCCGGTCGTGGCCGACGCACTGCGCGGTTACATCCGCGACGACACTCTGGTACTGGACCGCATCTACCGCGTGGTGGCGCGCCCGGTCGAGCTCGACACCTCGCAGCTGCCCGCCGGCGCCATCGTGGGCGCACGCATCCTCGACGATCGGTTCGCCCGCGAGCTCTCGTCCCGAACCGGCGCGGCGATTGCGTTCTACACGTCCGGTGCGCGCGTCTCCTCGGGCGCTCCCGAGACCTTCAACTCCGCCCAGCTCGACCAGATCGTCAGTGACTTCGCTTCCCTGGAGAGCGACGAGGAGTACCAGACCAAGGGCCGCAGCAAGATCCGAACGATCGCCGGCATGGTCGGGGTGCAGTATTCGAAGCTGCCGGGTGAGGCCTGGAGCCTGGGTGCCGGCTATGCCGTGGCGCGTGAGCCGAAGGCGGTGACCGGGCTGTTCGGGTTCTCGGCCAAAGCCGACGATCAAGACAAGGCCAACGCCAATATCGGGCTGGCGGTGATAATCGCGCTCGGCGCCGCCCTCATCGGCCTGGCGCTCAGCGTGCTCGAGCACACCCGACCTATTCACAACTTCCGGCTCGAGGTGCAGCGGCTGGCGAAAGGTGAGACCGACCAGCTTCAACCGAGCCGCTTCCGCGGGGTGTTCAGGAAAATCGCCTCCGACTTGAACGACGGTGTCGACAAGATCCTGGCCAAGGGCGGCGGCCCAAGGCGTGGTCCGGCCGACCTCAAGGAAGTGTTGGGCGACCTACCTGCGGAGCCGCAGATGAGCGCCTTCAGCTTTCCCGGCGACAACATGCCGTCGCCGCCCACCGTCGGCTCTGGGCTGCAAGCTGCTCCCGGCTCGAGCCCGAAGGCATTGCCCACCGCGTCGGGTAGCCCACGCTTGCCCAAGCCGCCCCCGCCGCGCGGCGGCGCGCAGAATCTCGACTCGACCATGGAGGCGCAAGGCGATGCGTCGAGCAACGGTAGCTCCTCGAATGAGGGCGGCCAGTCGCCGGAGCCGGCGGAGTGGCGCGCGGTCTACCAGGAGTTCGTGGCGCTCAAACAGCGATGCGGTGAGAATACCGACGGCTTCACCTACGAGAAGTTCGAAGCAACGCTGAAAAAGAACCGCGACACCCTGATGAGCCGCCACGGCGCCAAGCGCGTCAAGTTCAGCGTTTACGTCAAGGACGGCAAGGCCGCCCTCAAAGCCTCCCCCCTCAAAGACTGATCAGCAACCGCACGGCGCTCAGCGGCTTCTCAGATTCACGGGAAGATGGGAAGATTTGATGGGTTGCGCGTCGTACGCCGCTGCCCGTTACCGTCGGAAACGCCAAGTGGATCGCGGCTCGAAACCCCCAATCTCGCTTCCACCGCCTTCTTGTCTTCCTGTGAAATTTCGATCGTAAAGGGCCGCCACGGCAGCTGGTGGGCAGATTGACGAAGCGGGGTGGCGCCACAGATTGACGCGTCTGTCCGGCTCTGTCAGGAAGCCTTTCGTCCATGTCGGAACCTCGCCTCCACAAAGTTCTCATCATTGGTTCGGGGCCTGCAGGCCTCACGGCGGCCATCTATGCGGCACGCGCGAATTTGAAGCCGCTGTGTGTCGAGGGCTTCAACGCGGGCGGGCTCATTCCCGGCGGGCAGTTGATGTTCACGAGTGACGTCGAGAACTATCCTGGCTTCCCCACGGCCGTCTCGGGGCAGGATTTGATGCTGCGCTTCCGACAGCAGGCCGAGCATCAGGGCACCGAGATCATCACGGCTGACGCGCAGAAGGTGGATTTCTCGCAGCGGCCCTTCAAGGTTTGGGTGGGGGAAGACGAGAACATCTTGCACCTGGCAGAGACGGTCATTATCGCGACCGGGGCGCGCGCCAACTACCTGGGGCTCGAGACCGAGAACGCGCTCAAGAACAAGGGCGTCAGCGCCTGTGCGGTGTGTGACGGCGCGCTGTTCCGCGGCGAGAACGTGGCGGTCGTGGGGGGGGGCGACACCGCGATGGAGGAAGCGAGCTACCTGTCCGGCTTGTGCAAGAGCGTCACGCTGCTGCACCGGCGCGACGAATTCCGCGCCTCCAAGGCCATGGAGAAGCGAGTGCTGGAAAACCCGAAAATTCGCGTGCTGCGTTCGCACGTGGTCACCGAGGTCCTGGACATTTCGCAGGACAAGGTGACGGGTCTGAAGATCCAGAACCTGAAATCAGGTGATAGTAAGACGCTCGACGTGGGCGCGCTGTTCGTGGCCATCGGACACACGCCCATGACCGAGCTGTTCAAGGGACAGCTGGATATGCACCCGAACGGCTACTTGAAGGTCGAACCAGGCACGACGCGCACCAACGTAGCGGGTGTGTTCGCTTCGGGTGACGTGGCGGACTTTACTTATCGCCAGGCGGTCACGGCTGCCGGCACCGGCTGCATGGCCGCGCTCGACGCCGAGCGCTTCCTCGCCGCCCATCATTGAGCCATGGCCGCGGAGCTCGAAGACGCACGGAACGAGCTTCGGATTCTAACGGAAGCGTTGCTCGCTCATGCGGAGCTGCAAGCGGCGTGCGGAACGGGCGGGCTGCCGCCCGCCAGTGATCAGTTGTCAGTTGTCAGTTGTCAGCTGCGAGAGCCCGACCATGCCGCGCCGCCCGTCGAGCCTGTCAGGCCTGCGCCAGTTCAACCGTCTCGCGAGAGGGTTGTCAGCCCACCACCGAGACCTCAGCTGACAACTGACAACTCACAACTGACAACTCCTGCCGAGCGCCACGCGCGCCTTGCGGTGCTGGCCGATGAAGTAAAGAGCTGCACGCGTTGCGTACTCCACGAGCAGCGGAAGCAAACCGTCTTTGCACGGGGCAACGGCTCCTCTGGGCTCTGCTTCGTCGGTGAAGGCCCCGGCGCCGACGAGGATGCGCAAGGCTTCCCATTCGTGGGCGCCGCGGGTCAGCTGCTCGACCGCATGATCGCGGCCATGGGTATCGAGCGCGACGACGTTTACGTCTGCAACATCGTCAAGTGTCGTCCGCCCAAGAACCGCACGCCCGAGCCGGAGGAGATGAGCGCCTGCATGCCGTATCTCGCAGAGCAGCTGGCTCTGGTCGAGCCGCAAGTCATCGTCGCGCTCGGTAAGACCGCGGTTCAGGGGCTCTTCGGCACCGCCGAAGGCATCACGCGCATTCGTGGCCGCTGGCGCCTGTATCAGGGACGCATCGCGGTGATGCCCACTTTTCACCCGGCGTACCTGCTGCGTAACCCCGCGGCGAAGCGCGAGGTGTGGACCGACCTGCAGAACGTGCTCAAGCACATGGGGCGCACGGTGCCGAGTAAGGGCTCGTGAAGGCGGCTGGCGGCTGGCTACGGCTGGCGGCCCTGGCCTGCCTCGCCCTCCTACCCCTGCTGCCGGTCCTGAGCCAGCTGCTGCCACCGCTCACGCCGCTCGAGCGTGCGGGCTTGGTCTGGTTCGACCTGCACTGCCATCGCGATCCAGCCCGCACCCTGCACCTGCTCGGCGTGCCGCTGGCGGTCTGCGCCCGCTGCTCCGGCATCTACTTCGGCCTGGGCGTCGGAGCCCTGCTGCGCCCCCCCCACCTCTCACCACGCACGCTACGCCTCTGGGTCGCTCTCGCCGCTGCCCTCATGATCGCCGACGTCGCCCTGGAGACCTACGCACTCCACCAGCCCTGGCCGCTGCTACGTCTCACCACCGGCGCCCTACTCGGCTACCCCGTCGGCAGCGCCCTTGGCAACACGCTACTCGTCAACAGCCGTCAGCCTGCTCGACTGACAACTGACAACTGACAACTGACAACTGACAACTGACAACTGACAACTGACAACTCTCTCACAGGCCGTAAACGAAGCCGAGCGAAGGCTCAATCACCGGGCCGGAGGCGCCGAGCATGTACATGAACTGCGCGTTTACCTGGATGCCGATCTGGTCCTTGATCGCGAACACCAGACCCGCGCCGCCTGCCGCGAAGCCCTGGCCGAGCTTCTTCCAGGCATCCAGCTTCTTTTGCGGCAAGCTGGTCGGCTCGGGACCCCCATTATTGGGCGGCGGACCCGGCTCCACCCCCCTTCGACACGCGTCCCAGTTGAACGGCATGCCGTCCTTGTCCACGCCCATGCCCATCTCATCGGGCTCGCCGCAGTCATAGACCGTGACCGGCACCTTGGCGTCGACCTGGGCGAGGCCGCCGCCCAAAAACACGTAGGGACGTAGCGGCTTGCGCGACAGGCCGCCGGAGCCGAGCCAGAAAGTGAGGCGGCCCTCCGCATGGACGGGCAAGAAGCTAATCGTACCCCCGGTGCCCGCGTCGATGGCTGGGGGGCCGCCGAACAGCGCGTAGCCGAGGCGCACGCCCGCGGTCAGCCAGTGCATGAAGGCGCGGTCGTAGCTGAGCATGATGCGCTGCGTACCGAGCGCAGCACCGGTCGCGATGCCGGTGCCCGGGTAAGGTGCGCCCGTGTAGGGAGCGTCCCTCGAGCCGGCCTCATAGCACTCGTAGCCGCCGTCAGGTCCGCACACGTTCGAGCCGCCGATGATCGCGATATCCACACCGTAGTGCAGGCCAATCCAGTTCTTCTTGTAAGGGCCGGCGGAGCTTGCGACGTCATCGCCCACGTCGCACTTGCCCTCGGTGCACTTGCCAGTCGTGCAGTCCGCGTCGGTATCGCAGCTGGGTGCGGTCTCGCACACGCCGCCTTCGCACAGCAGGCCCTGCTTGCATTCCGTGGAGTTCTCGCACTTGCCGCCCCAGTCCACATTGCCGCGCGTGCTCGAGGTCCCGCAGCCGGGGAAGTCCGGCGGACACTCGGCCGCGTCCGCGCAGCGCGCCGGAGCCGCCTCACCCGGGTATGCCGGCGGTGCGCCCGCCATGCTCTCGCCCAGCACGTAGTTGATGGGCTTGCTCTTCGAGCCCCAATTGTCGATGGTCTCGCCGGCCCCATCCTTGGCGCGGGCGTAGACCTTCAAATCACCGGCCGTCTTGGTGTCGGTGCAGGGGATCTGCCCGCGGAAACCGCTACCGACCTTGCTCATCTTGACGGTCTTCCAGTCGCCGCCGAACGGCTTGTAACGGAGCTCGACCGAAGCCGCTTCCTCGTCGGTGTGACATTCGACCGGGATGGGCTGACGCGTCATGATTTCCATCGCGTCGGGCGTGCACTTCATGCCGCCCGGCCCCTCCGTCTCCTCGCCACCTGCGGGAGGCGCCTGCGGCGTATCGCCGGCAGGCGGCGGTTCGGGTGTTGGCGCGGAACCAGCGGTACCGCCCAAGCCTTCGAACGTCTTCGCCGTGTCCGGGGTGGCAATTGCGGTGTCGAGCTTGACCTGCGGATCGGCGGCGATCGCCTTCTGGAAGGCCTCTTTTGCGCCGGCCTGGTCGCTTCTGCCGCTGCCGCGCACGATGCCCACATACATCCAGGCGCGCGCGATGACTTGCGGGCTGCACTTCTCGCCGCAAGCGGTGATGGTCCCGGTCAGGACGCCCTCGGCCTTGTCGAAGTCGGTGGCCAGGTAGTGCTCGTTGATGGCCTCGTCGATCTTCTTGTTCGCCGCGTTGTCTCGCGTGAACTGTGCCGAAGCCGAAAACGCCAGGGTGAGCAGGAAGCAGAGCAGTCGGAGCGACAGGCGGCGGTACACGTGGATTCCTTTGGGGGCAGTACTGGGTGAAATCAGGGCCTGCGCAGTCGCGGGAAGCGCAGGCAGAAGAGGGGCGCTGGCCGCGGGATCATCCACCGGCCGGTTTCGGGCAGCCTTCTTTTACGCCCTCGGTGCGGACGAACTGCACGCGACGGTTGAGCGCGCGATTCTGCTCGGTGCTGTTGTCGACCAGCGGGCGCTCGAAGCCATAGCCATGCGACGTGAGGCGGCCCATTTCGACGCCGTGCGACACGAGGTACTTCATCACCGATTTGGCCCGGCGGTCGGAGAGGTTCTTGTTGTAGGCAGCCGTGCCCTTGTTATCCGTGTGCCCCTGCACTTCGATCTTGATGGACGGATTTTTCTGGATGGCTTCCACCACGGCGTCCAAGACCGGGAAGCTCTCCGGCCGGATCTTGTCCTTGTTGAACTCGAAGTGGATTTGCTGGGTGATCTTCACTTCACAATCGGTCACGACCACCAGTGCGGGCTTGGTCGGACAACCCAGCGGCTCCTGTGAGGTCGAGCCAATTTCGTTCGGGCACTGATCCTTGACGTCCAGGACGGTGTCCTTGTCGTTGTCCGGATCCGGGCAGCCGTCGTCGTCCTCGTAACCATCGGGATCCTCGGCCTCGAGCGGGCACTTGTCGGCGCCGTCGAGCAGGGTGTCGAGGTCGTTGTCGACCTCGGGGCAGCCGTCTTCGTCCAGATAGCCGTCCTTGTCCTCCGGGTCGGTAACGCAACTGTCGGGTGTATCTTTGATGCCGTCGCCGTCAGTATCGGGATCCTCGGCGGGCGGTGGGGGCGGTTTGACGACCTCGACGAAGCCGCGCTCGGCGCAGTACTGCGGTGGGGACAGGAAGTAAGCCGCGTGCGCGTTCGGCTCGGCCTTCCACAAGTGATTGCGCGCCTTGCTGATGAAGCCCTGATCGAGCTCCAGCGAGGCGAACTCCAGCTGGCTCTTGGCCACCGCCAGCTCACGCGGAGCGCAGCGGATCGCGCCGTTGCGCTCGGCCTGCTCGACGATATCGCTGAGCCCCGCGATCTTCCCGCGCAGCGCCGGCGATTGCGAGCAGCCAAGCAGCATCGAAGCGGCGCACAGCCACGCGATGGCTGCTTTCATCGTCCTGCCCCGCGATGTGCTTCGCGTGCCAGGCGGATGGCCTTGTCAGCGTGCTCTTCCGCTTGCTCGGCTAGGTTTGCAGCATCGCTGTAGTCAGCTTCGGACGCTTCGGTCTGCGCCTTCTCCAGGTGCTCGGTGGCCAGGTAGAAGTCGTACGTAGCGTACTGCTCGGCACCGAGCTCGCGCGCTTCCTCCACCTTCGACGAAGCGGAGTTCGCGGCGATCGCGTAAAGCGTGTTGCCGCAACCCGAGGTGGTGATGACCAGGATGGCACCCAGCACCAGCGAGCGAAACTTGTCGAAACCTTTGGGGCCCATCACCGTTTGTATTCCTCGCGGATGGAGGCTTTCACAGACCGCCTAATTGCCGGCGAACCTAGCAATTGGGGGCCAAACCCGTCAACAAGCCTCTCGCATTTCCGTCCCGCCTTGACCTAGCTAATTCGCCTACATTTCCCCCGATCCGGCCCGAGAGGAATGCAACAGGAAGGCGGGAAGACGGGAAGCTCAGCAGGGGGTGCTGAGGCGATCAGTCGCTCGCATCGCTATTGTCGGAGATAGCTTCGAGTCGAACGAGTGCGAACCCGTGTAGACCTTTTCCAGATCGGTCAGCGTGGTTCGCTAGCGGCGACGCGAGCGTGGACACGCTTTGGCGCCCAAGAAACCTTCCCGCTTGCCTGATCCATTCCCCGTGCTGGGTGCAACGCGGTCGTTATAGACGGCGGTAGACGCCGACGACTTTGCCGAGCAGCATCGTGGACTTGAAGTCGCTGGCGCGCACCAGGATGGGCGCCATCTGACCGTTGGCGGGCTGGAAGCGGACGTAGTCGCGCTCCGGGTAGAAGTACTTGACCGTCGCCTCATCACCGATGAGCGCGACCACGATATCGCCGCGATCCGCGGTCGATTGCTTCTTCACGAAGATGTAGTCGCCGCTCAGGATTCCGGCGTCGATCATGGAATCTCCGGTAACGCGCAGGCCAAACACCTCGCGGCCGCCGCGCACCAGCATGCGATCGACGCGCACCGTGTCGATCACGTTCTCTTCCGCGTAAAGCGGCAAACCTGCTGCGACGCGCCCGAGCACGCGCACTTCAATCAAGTCTTCGTCCGCGTTGAGCCTGGGTGGCGGAGAAGACAGCTCATCCTGAACCAGCTTGAGCGCGCGGCTCTTCATGTCTTCACGCGTGAGGTAACCCTTGCGCTCCAGGGCACGCAGGTGATCATTGACGCCGTTGGTGGAGCGGATGCCCATGTGCTCGCCGATTTCACGTAGCGTGGGCGGGTAGCCGCGATCCTCGATGGAGCGGCGAATGAAATCGAGAGTTTGCTCTTGGCGCTTCGTCAGGCCCTGCATGGCCGACGAAACATACTGAACGGGTGTTGCGACGTCAAATTCCGTGCTGCCTAAACGCCCTGGCAGCTAAATAGTGTAATTATTTCAATGTATTACCAAGATGCGCACGCTTTGTGCGGAAGTGCTCCACAAGGGAATCCAACAGGGAGGCGGGGAAACGGGGAGTTTACTTGGCTCGGCATGAGCTGCCAGCGCGCACACCCCAAAAGTCCTCCCCGTCTCCCTGTTTGCTCGCTTCTTCTAGAACTTGCCGGAGATGGACAGAAACGTGAGCTTCTCAGTCGTTTCGCGGAGGCGCCCGACGAGCATCCGCACGATCGACCAGAGCACCTCGTAGGCGAGATCTTTGTGGAGGAAGAGCAGGTCGTCGAAGCCGTCCTTGGGGATGGCCAGTAGGCGGCAGCGCTCGTGCACGCGGGCGTCAGCCGAGCGCGGCGATTCGTCCAGCAGCGCCATTTCGCCGAAAACCTGGCCAGGACCCAGGACTGCCAGCGCCTCCTCACCCATGCCCGGGACGTCACGGCTGATGCGTACCTTGCCTTCGACGATCACGTACAGCTTATCGCCCGCGTCCCCGTGCTGAAAAATCTTGGTGCCGAGCGCGTGCGACTCCTCGGTTGCAACCTTGGCGATCAGCTCGAAAGCCTGCGGTTTCAGGCCAGCAAAGAGCTCGATCTTGCTGAGTTGCTCGACGCGGTCCATGCGCTTCAGCGCCGCACTGTACTTGTGAGGGGCCAAGGGGCCAAGGGGCTGGTGGTGCAACCACTTCGCAGCACGTGCGACTGGGCGATACCGCAGATGCGACGAGCTGGATCAGGCACGCTCGAAAGTCCCATTACTTTCCGGCGCTGCGGTGGCTAGGCTGGATGGCGGGTGAAGTACTCGGCGTTCGTTTCCTACAGCTCTCACGACGGGGCGCTCGTGCAGCCGCTGGTGCAGCTCTTGAAGGTGGGGAAGCGGCGCGTGTTCTGGGACCAAGCCTCGATCGAGCCGGGCGACGATTGGCGCCGAACCCTGGAGGAGGCCATTGGCGACTGTGAAACGCTGGTCGTCTTCTGGTGTTGCCACGCCCAGCGCTCGGAGTGGGTAGAGCACGAAGTGCGAGAAGCCCAGCGGCACGGCAAGCCGATCGTCCCAGTGCTGCTCTGCGGCGAGCGCCTACCCGGACTGCTGGCTCAGTTCCAATGGATCGATTGTCGGCACGGCTCGTTGCACGCCTGCTTGGCGGCGCACGAGGCGCAGCAGGGCGAGCCGCCGAGCAGCGACCTAGGCGCCCGAGCGCGCGAAGTGTTCGCGCTGCCGCCCGCGCCGGTGATGCCGCGGGTCGCGTGGGGGATGGGGGCGTTCGTCGGTACGGCGCTGCTGCTGTTCGTGGGTGCGGGCGTCTTCATGCTGCCTCGTAGCGCGTCTGTCGATTACCAGCCCATCCCGCAGCTCCCCATGGACCCGCACCCTCCGCCAGCGACGGACACGAGCTATTTGCACATCATCGGCGCGGTGCTCATGCTGCTCGCGCTCACGGCCGCGGTGGGTCTCATTGTCAAGGCGGCGCTCACATTGATGCGTCGGCTGAGCGCGCCGCGGCCTCCCCAAGTGGCGCAGTTGCCGCCCGAAACGCGAGATTTGGCGCAGGTGCT
>DATEDZ010000249.1:0-14005 GCA_035281385.1 Polyangiaceae bacterium | reverse complement strand
CGCAAGGTGGGCGACGTCGTGAGCGTGCTGCGCCCCGCCGGGGAGATCGAGATCGAGATCAAGGCGATCAGCTACGAATAGCCGATCGCTCGCTCGCGTTCGTCGGTGACCCCGGCCCCACCTTCTCGTTGGTCGCTGGGGTTCCCGTCCTAGGTTCCTTGAGAGCCGGTTTCCGTGACAGATGAGTCAAGTTCTGACTGCAAGGTTGGTGTCCGAGCAGGCGAGCTGAGGACTCCTGCGACCATCGCGGGCTAGAACCGCAACGGGCGGCGGCCTCGCCGGTTTTGGTCTCGCAGCTGGCTCCTACTCTCGCCGATCGTGATCTTTTCTTCCAAGACTCACATGTCTTGATGGGCGGGTGCCTGCGGCCCCCGCCAGCTTTTGCCGTTGGTCAGCGCGCGACCGGCCAGCGGACGCGGTAACCGCGTCCGCGCAGGTATTGAATCGCGTCCGGCGCGCCGGCGGCGCCCAAGCGCTGCCGCAGCTCGTACACCTGGTTACGCGCGGCGTTGCCACCGACCGCACCGTTGAGCACCACGCGGTTGAGCTCCTTCGACGGTACGAAGCGCTCCGAGTGATCGAGCAGGAACTCGAGCACCGCGCACTCAGCGCGACGCAGTGGCACATCGACGTCGTTGACCGTGAGCGTGCGCGACAAGCGATCCAGATTCAGCGGGCCCGCGCGCAGGACGCTTCGGAAAACTTCCGACGTGCGCCTGGTGCGCGCCACCAACGCCAAGATGCGCAACCGCAGCTCGAGCCCGTCGACCGGCGAGCGCAAGAAATCGGTTGGCGCTTCGCGCTCGAACAAGCTCGGCGAGGGATGTCCTGTCGCCGGAACGATCCACAGCACTGCTTGATTCGCGGGCACGTCAGCCGGTGCGGTCACGTCAGCTTTCGCGACGCAGACCATGGCTTGAGAGTCGTCGTCGCTGACGGCGATTCCACCGTCAGCGAGAGACGTGCCGAGCTCGACGAGCTCGGCCCGATCGAAACCGCGAAGGCAGACGAGCTGCGCCTCGCTGACTGCTTGCGTTGCTTGCCCCATGATGTAGGTGAGCCTGCGACTGCCGGTTTCTGGGGTCAACCACCTCAGGTGGACGCGCCCCAATTTCATTACTTTTCACCACCTATGGTTGGACAAATGACGCAGCAAGGACGGAAAACTGTACCCGCGGCCGAACAAAAAAGCATAATACTCTTCGATAGATGAGGTGACCGGGGGGCTCTTCAAAAACTCAGATGATTGAAAACGGCTAGGCGTCGCGTCGCGCATTCATTCGGAAGCGTCGTCGCTTCGCACCTCGCCTCGTCGCGTTTGCCGATGGCGCTGCCGACTGGCTGCACCGGCAACCTGTTAGGTCGCGGTGATAGTGCTGACGGAAGCCGCCGGTAAATCTGACGCCAAGCGCTGGTGGAACCAACGCGATGACTCCGGGCGGCACAGCGCACGATTGTTCGCAGGCTCACGTCGGCTTGGCGCCGCTCGAGCGACTGATGCACCAGCAATACGACGACGCCATTCGTGATCTGCTCGGCATCGATACGCAGCCGTCGCTGTCCATCTCCGCCCGACGAGAAGCTCGCGGCCTTCTACAGCGATTCGGTGTCGCCGCTGACGCGCCTTTCGGTGGAGCAGTACGCCGGCGCGGCCGAAGAGGTGGCACGCGCTGCGGTGGAACAGAAGCTCGACAGCGTTGTCGGTTGCATCGCCGGCGCGCAGAACGAAGCGTGCGCGGATCAGTTCATTCAGTCGTTCGGGCAGCGCGCTTTCCGGCGGCCGCTCGCCGCGGAAGAGACGGCCCGTTACTAGGCCTGTTCACGACCTACCAGGCGCGGTTTGCGTGCCGCAGATGGACAAGTTCGGCTCGATCGACACTGGGTCCGGCACATTGACCGGCTTCATTTGAGCGGGTTAGCTTGCGCGCGTGGTTTCGCTGGTTCGTCGGCTGGCTTCAGGTAGCACGTTCGCGGAGCGCTTCCGGATCGTGGCCTACCTGGGGCAGGGCAGCATGGGCAGTGTGTACCGCGCGGAGGTGATCGAGAGCGGCGAGGTCGTGGCGCTCAAGGTCTTGAACTTGGGGGTGGCGAGGGACCCGCGCGCGCTACGCCGCTTCGAGCGTGAGGCTGGCAGCGGCTCGCGCATCGACAGCCCCTACGTGGCGCGCACCCTGGATTCGGGAATGCTGGACGAAGGAGGCTTGGCCTGGCTCGCCATGGAATTCGCGGAGGGGGAGAGCTTCGATGTCTGGCTGCGTGGACGCCCGCGGCTGACTTTCGGGGAAGCTCGGCGAGTGCTGGAGCAATTGTTCCTGGCGATGGCGGCGGCCCACGCCGCGGGTATCGTCCACCGCGACCTGAAACCAGAAAACGTGCGGGTCTCGGGCAATGCGGAGGCGCCCAGCGTCAAGCTGCTGGACTTCGGCATCGCCAAAGACTTCGGCATCGACACGCTGTCCGGCACCACGCCGGGTTTGGGCACGCCGCTCTGGACCGCTCCCGAGCAGGCGCGTGAAGGCTACGCGCCGGCTCCGAGCGCCGACGTTTGGGCGCTCGGACTGCTCACGTTCTTTGCTCTGACCGGCGCGCCCTATTGGCGACATGCGGGTGAGCGCGCATCGACTGCAGACTTGGCGCTCGAGCTGCTGCGGGGTGAGATTGAGCCAGCCTCGCGACGCTCGCGTGAGCTCGGCACGGGTGCAGCGTTACCGGCCGGCTTCGACGCGTGGTTCGGGCGCGCGGTGCATCGCGACCCGAACGAGCGCTTTGGTGACGCGCGCGAAGCCTGGCAACTCCTGCAGCCCCTGCTCATTGGCAGTGGCGAGCACAGACGTGGACCCGTCTTGGCCAAGCCTGGAGCCTTTCTGACGCTCGTGATCTTGAGCTGCGTTGCGGTCGGGCTCGCCATCTTCTGGCTGCTCCGTACGGCGCGTATTTGAGCTAGTGTCTCGCTTGGCATGCTGAAGTTGTGTTTCGTGTGCCTGGGCAACATCTGCCGCTCGCCGATTGGTGAGGGCGTGATGCGGCACATTTTGCAGGGCGCTGGGCTCGCCCACGCGGTGGAGGTGGATAGCGCTGGGACTGCTGGGTACCACGCAGGGGAACAGCCGGACTCCCGGGCGCGGGCGGCGGGGCGCCGTTTCGGCGTCGAGGTGGGCGGGCGCGCCCGGCAGTTCAAGCGCGTTGATTTCGAGCGCTTCGACTACGTGCTGGCCATGGATCGCTCGAATTTCGAGGATTTGCGCGAGCTTGCCCCGAACGACGCAGCGCGCGCCAAGATTCGCCTGCTACGTAGCTTCGACCAGGCCTCGCCCAGCGGCGCCTCGGTGCCCGATCCGTACTACGGCGACGACGAGGATTTCGACGACGTGGTGCGCATCTGTCTGGCGGCCTGCGGCCCCTTGCTCGAGCAGCTGCGGCGCAAGCACCGCCTGACCTCGCCATGATCGACGCGGAGCTCGAGAAGAGCTTGCGTGTCGCGCTGGGTGCGGCGGTCAAGAAGGCGCGCCGCCTCTCGGGTGGCGACATCAACGACGCCTTCGACGTCGAGCTGGTCAGCGGGGCGCGCGTGTTCTTGAAGACCAACCGTCGGGCTCCTCCCAGCATGTTCCCCGCCGAGGCGCGCGGCCTCGACTGGCTGCGCGGCGCACGAGCGCTGCGTGTGCCGGAGGTGCTGGCGGTGTCGAGCGGCCGCGAAGGGGAGCCGTGCTTTCTGGTGCTCGAGCTGCTCCGCCCCGCGGCGCCGCAGCCCGGTTTCGACGAAAGTCTGGGCCGCGGGCTGGCGGAGCTGCATCGCTTCGGCGCGCCATGCTTCGGGCTCGACCACGACAACTTCATCGGCTCGCTGTCGCAGCGCAACGAGACGCACGCGACCTGGGCCGAGTTCCTCTGGTCGGAGCGGCTAGAGCCACAGCTGGAGCGCACGGTGGCATCGGGTAAGGCTACTTCGCGCTTGCGCGCCGGCTTCGAGCGACTGGCGAGCCGTCTTCCGAATCTGGTGGGGCCCGCGGAGCCGCCGGCCCGACTGCATGGTGACTTGTGGGGCGGCAACCTGCACATCGATGAGAGCGGGGCGCCCTGCCTGATCGATCCGGCCGTCTACGGCGGACACCGTGAGGTGGATCTGGCGATGATGCGGCTGTTCGGGGGCTTCAGTGAGACCGTGTTTCGCGCTTATCAAGAGGCATGGCCGCTGGCTCCCGGCCACGCGGAGCGCATCACGCTGTATCAGCTTTACCCGCTCATGGTGCATGTGAACCTGTTTGGAGGCGGGTACGTGGACTCGGTCGAGCGCGGTCTTGCGCGCTACGTGTGAGGTAAGTAGAGGAGCAGCATGGCTTCCTCCGCACCGCGCCTGGTGACCGTCGCCGACGGCGAGAACGTGCTCGACGCTTTGGCGGAAGCTTGCGGCAAAGCCGACGGCTGGCTGAGCGCGGTCGGTCACGTGGACACGGTGGAGATTCGAGTCGCAGGTGAAGGCGCGGACGTGCGCAAGCAGCTGCGCGGCCGGCTCACGCTGGCGCAGCTCTCGGGGCCATTTGGCGGCCCCTACCTCGCGACCCTGTCGCGCCAGAGCAGCCAGGGGCCGGAGCTCTTTGCCGGCCAGCTGCTGGCGGCGCGCTCGGCCGGCGTGACCGCAAGCCTTTGGAACGCGGCGAGCCAGATTCGGGAGCTCGTGGACGCCGCAGCGCCGCGCGCCGCTGCGGAGCCGGTCGTTGAAGTGATCCCGGCTGCGCCGGCGGGCTCGGGTTGGGCAGCGGTCGCTCGTGCAGTCGCCGAGGAGCTTTCGGAGGAGGATGAGGAGCCGCAGCGTCCCGGTCGCGGCGATCTGGTGCGCCACTTCGCCTTTGGCCTGTGCGAGGTGCTGCAAGACACCGGCGATCGGCTCAAGCTGCGGGATCTGCATGGTCCCGGCCGCATCCGCGAGATCGCGGTCGACATGCTCGTGATCTCGCTGCAAGGCGAGCAGAACGGCAAGCGCGTCTTCAAGCTCAGCCGCAAGGGTTGAAGCGCGCAGTCACGGCTACTCGAGCGCCGGACCCAGCGCGTCTTCGGAGCAGCCGTAGCGAGGCCGCTCGGGCAGCTCGTCTTCACTCTCGAGCAGCGTGAGCCCGAATTGGCCGCTGGTTGGGCCCTGCACCGGAGACGAGACGCTGCCGGTCACGGTGCCGCAGTAGAAGCTAGCGATGCCGCAGATCGTGCCGTGCAGCGTGAGCCGTGAGGTAATGGGTACGCCGGGCAAGATCGCGTTGGCGCTACCGGGCAGGGTCGACTCGGCCGTGGGAGCATCGAAGCTGCCGTCCTCCTGAATCGGATACGGACCGACCACCAACGGATCGCCCACCTGGGTCTTCCGATCCGAGGCGTCGAGCGCCATGTAACTGTACTTGACCGCGGTCTTGCCATCGAGGTCCGGTGTCTCGACTTCTCCCAAGAACAGGATGGGCACTTCGGGGGAAGTGGTCGTCTCGAGCGCCAACAGGGCCGGCCCGTGGACCACGCCCGGAGCCGGCGGCATGCAGGGCGCATCGGCGCCGTCGGCACCCGCCGCACCAGCGAATCCCGTATCCGGTGCCCCGCCTTCGTTGCCAATCGCCGCCCGGCGATCGCCGAACGCCTCGAAGCGCGCACTGGCATCGGCGCAGCCCTGCCCGAAGCCGAGCAGCAGCGCGACGAGCTCACGCAAGCGGGGCCTTCGACCCGCGATCCACGAGAAGCGCACGAGCTCGACGATAGCGTTCCGCGACCGGCGAGGCTAAAGGTTTTGCCTTGCTTCGCCTCACCGCCTGCCTCGCTGCGTGGCTTTCGGCGAGCCTGATGGCCGGCTCGGCATTGGCGAGCGGCTTCTCGGTGGCGCGCTTCTCGGGCGAGCATGGCCATCCGACGACCGACAATCCGACCGCGCTCTATCACAACCCGGCGGCGCTTCGCGGAGAGCACGGCGAGCTATTCGTCGACGGCCTGGTGGGACTGCGGCGCCTGACGTATACCCGCTCCGCGCACGCCAGCGACGCTCAGGATCCACCGGGCGCAGAGGGCGCGAACGTGGGCCGCGCGACGCTGTTCGACGTCCTTTCGAGCCCCTCGCTCTGGCTCGCGTACTCGCCGAGCAGCAGCTTGAAGCTCGCGGCCGGGGTGTTCACGCCGTTCGGAGGTCCGATCAGCTGGGACGAACGTGAAAGCTTCCGGCGCTCGCGCTATCCGGGGCCGGTCGACGGCGTGACCCGCTTTCACGCCATCGAAGGCATCTCGATCACGAGCTACGGCTCGCTCGGTGCGGCCTACGCGCTGGGTCGGACCGGGCTGCGCCTGGGGCTTTCCGCCAACCTGATGTACTCGCGCATCGAGGACGTGCGGGCCTGGAGCGGTGGGACGAATTCCGTCGCGAACGAAGGCCGGTCGCTGCTCGAGGTCTCTGGGCTGGCCTGGGGGCTCGGGGCCGGCGCGTTCTACGAGGACTCGGCGCAGCGTTTCCGAGTCGGTGTCTCGTATCAATCGCGCCCCAACTTGAGCGGCGGCATGAAGCTCGGCGGACGTCTAGTCAACGACATCGGTGGTCCGAGCAGCGCGGATGTGGAGCTGCATCAGGATCTGCCCGACGTCTTGCGACTCGGTCTGAGCTACCGCGCGCGAGAGAACCTGGAGCTGCGCGCTTTCGGAGCCTGGGAGCGCTGGAGCGCCTTCGAGCAGCAGTGCGTGGCTCAGGCTGAAGCGGATTGCGAGATCTTGCCGAGCGGCGCGCAGCCCGAGGGTGGCAGCGTGCTGCAGAACGTGCCCCGACACTTTCAGGACGCCTTCGAGGCGCGCGCGGGACTCAGTATCTGGACCACGCCCAGCCTGGAGCTCTTCTCGGGCCTGGGAATCATGACCGAAGCGGTGCCGGATGCGACGCTCGAGGCGAGCCTGCCCGACTTCTTCGGTGTCACCTTCTCGCTTGGGGCGCGCTATGCGCTTTCCCAGACGCTGCTGCTGGCGAGCTCGCTATCCCACATCGTCTCACCAGCTCGCGACTCGGAAAACCGCTACGCGAGCTACGAGCTGCCGAGCAAACTCCCTGACTCCTCCGGTCACTACACCCAAGCCGTCACGTACGCTGACTTGAACGTAGCACTGAGGTTCTAGCGGGGGCCGCAGGCCCCCCGCCCGACAAGACATGTGAGTCTTGGAAGAAAAGATCACGATCGGCGAGAGTAGGAGCCACCCACGAGAAAAAAACCGGCGAGGCCGGCGAACGTTTGAGGTCAGGTCGCAAGGGCCGCATGGCCCTACATGAAAACCTGCTGAGACCCGACAGCTCAGCAAGACTTGACTCATCTGTTACGGAAGACGGTCTCAAGGACCCTAATTCAGACTCATCGGCCCCGACGAGCGCTAGCTCGCGCGGTTTGAATACGTCAGCCGGATCCGGTCGCTTTCAGCTTCTCGCTGGGGTAACCTAGCGCTGTGCTCGATGCTGACTTCGACCCCGAGAATGAGCCCCCAGAGTCCCAGCCGTTCCCCATGCCTGAGTGCGACGAGAACGGCGTCGACCGCGACCAGATCCGGCGTCTGCTCGCTCTCAGCCCAGCGGAGCGAATGATGCTGCACGATGCCTTCATGAATTCGATCTTCCAGATCTGGCAACAGAATGGTCACGAAGGATTCCGCTGAAATTCTGCGACGTCTTGGGGATGCAGGCGTGGAGGCCATTGTCGTAGGCATGGCTGCGGGCATCCTTCAGGGGGTGCCGACGACCACGCGCGATCTCGACATCGTCCATCGGCGAACGCCGGAGAATGTCGAACGTCTCCTGCGCGTGCTCCGCGACATCGACGCGGTGGCTCGTCACGATCCGAGGCGTATTCAGCCGAGCACCAGCCATCTCATCGGGCCAGGGCACATTCTGACGGAAACGCGCTTCGGTGATCTGGACTGCCTCGGTGCACTGGACGCCGGCCGGACCTACGAAGATCTCCTCGGTGCGACTGTGGTCCTCGACTTCGAGGGCCGAAAGTTACGGGTCCTCGGTTTGCGCGAGCTCGTCGCAATCAAGAAACGCGCGGGTCGCCCCAAAGATATGGCCGTCATCCCCTACCTCGAGTCCACCATCGACGAGCTCGAGAAGCGGCAACGCTGAGGCCGTCAGGCCCGAGCCAACAATCCGTCGAATCGCAGAGACCGTCTCCCGGCCGTCAGCCCCGCTTTAGCCGTCCACGGCGCAGAAGCCGGACGGCTCGCCGCTCGTGCAGGGTCTCCCTGGCAGTCGCCATCGTCACCGCATTCGGTCGATCCCCCCGTGCCGCGCCCGAAAAAGAAAGCTGAATCGGATCGGGCTGCCAACCTGCGGCTCAAATTGCAGCTGGCTGCTGTCGCGTCAATCGGTACAGCTGTCTCGCCACTGTGCAGTGCGGTGCGCAACCACCGAAGCGCACCGTTTGGAGCCGTGTCGAGAGGGCTTAAGAGTAGCGACGGCGGCGGCGAGACGAGCACGGAGTCGGGCTTTCTCGCCGAACTGAGGACGCCCACGTGGGCGCGCGAAGCCGGCACGGCTCGGAGACTTACGGCCCGCGCCGGCGCTGGCGTTTGGTGCCGAGCTTTCGGGGCTTCGGAGCGGGCGGAGGCTTGGGGGCCCCCGCTATTTCCGCTCGTCCGCCGCGGGCGCCGGCGCAACGTTTGAGCGGGTTCGGGCGTCGCAGAGAGTCGCGTTGAAAATCATTTTCAGTGCGATTTCGCTGGACAGTTTTCGGTACGTGATCGCGCGCCGAGCGCAGCTCGGCTCGGGAACGCCGCACGCTGGCGCTCCGTTGGCCACGTGAGCGCGCCGCTCGGCACGAGGCGATTGAAAACGCGTCCGAGTGGCTCAAAGCGCACCACCGCGGCGCCAGCGAGCTCGAAAATCAGCGTGCTACAAGCAGCGATGAGCGCGACACCGCGCGGGAGGAAATCATGATGAGCGATAGCGCCGCATGCAGGGACCTTGCAGCCGATGACGTGACCCAAGGCTGGCGGCCGAACCTTGCAACCAATGACATGCGCGAAGACTGGCAGCGCGCCGACCGGGAGCTCCGGCGCTTGGCGCGGTTGCGCGCCGGGCTCGACTTCGAAGAGGGGCGTTGGCTGCTAGCTGCGTGGCGCGGCGGCGTGCACGTCCGACTGGGCTACGGCTCGTTCCGTGAGTACATCGAGCGGCTTTTTGGCTACAGCGCACGGCTGGTGCAAGACAAGCTGCGAGTCGCTGAGGCACTCGAGGGGCTGCCGGTGCTGACTCGGGCGCTAGAGTCCGGGCGAGCGTGCTGGTCGGTGTTGCGTGAGCTGACGCGGGTGGCGACGCGCGAAACGGAGGGCGAATGGCTGATCGCCGCTGCGGGCCGGACGGTGCGTGACGTGGAGCAGCTGGTCTCAGGCCATGGCCCTGGCAGCCGTCCCGGCGACCCTCGAGATGAAGCGATGCGCCGTCACGTGCTGCGCTTCGAGGTATCCGGTGAGGTGCTGGCCAGCGTCCGCGAGGCTCTGGCGAAAATTCGGCGCGATGCGGGCGAGCCGCTGGACGACGACGCAGCGCTGCTGCTGATGGCGCGGGCGGTGCTCGAGGGACCATCGGACGAGGGGCGGTCGCCCTACCAAATAGCGGTGACGGTTTGTGAGCACTGTCAGCGCGGGGCCATGCAGGGAAATGGCGAGCTGGTCGATGTCGGGCCCGAAGTCGTCGAGATGGCGGCCTGCGATGCGCAGCACCTCGGTTGCATCGACGTCGCGGGCGCCCACGTGGACGTGCAGGTAGAGACCGACGCCGCCACGGGTGAGCAGGCCGATGTCGACGCCCACGCGGGCACTCCGGCAATCCAAGCGACCCGACTGCCGCGCGCGGTGCAGAGCATCCCGCCGGCCATTCGACGTCTGGTGCTGCGGCGTGATCACGGGCACTGCGTGGTTCCGGGGTGCCGGCATGCGATCTATGTCGACTTGCACCACCTGGAGACACGGTCCGAGGGTGGTCAGCACGATCCGGACAACCTCGTCACTTTGTGCGCCGCGCACCACCGAGCTTTCCATCGCGGTTCGCTCATCATCGAAGGCAGCGTTAGTAGTGGCCTGACCTTCCGGCATGCCGATGGCAGCCCTTACGGCGCCCGGGTGCCGGTGGCCCGAGCTGATACGAGCGTCCAAGCTTTTCAAGCGCTGCGTCGCCTCGGCTTTCGCGAAGGCGAGGTGCGGCGAGCGCTGCGTGAGGCGTCGCAGGTGGTGAGCGCTTCGGCCACGGTCGAAGCGCTCGTGCGTCACTGCTTGCGAGAGCTTACCGAGCGACGCGCGCGTCCGAAGTAACCCGAAGCGGGACGTAGTCTCGGGGGAGGACTCCTGGAAATCGCCTGCGCGCCCAGCTGGACGTGGCGCGCGCGGGCGAATGCCCGCGCCGCCAACCCGCCGTGAGCCTTCAGGCGCGCAAAGGCGGGCGGCGCGATGCCTTGGGCATCTCACCGGAGCCGCGACCGTGGCCGTGTACGGAGCGCCAGGCTGCACGCCCTTCCAGGATGGCGCCGTCGGCGGTCATGGCCACGACCATGCCTGCGTCGGCGATCATGCTCACGAACGGAGCTTGCCAATTCGGATCGTGCCACACTGGTCGCCAGGCGAGCTCGCGCGCCGGGTCACGCACCCAGAGCCGCCCGACGCTGCAAACCCACTCGCGATCCAGCACGTCCATGGCGGCGGTGGTGAGCGCGGGCGAGCCGTCGGCGACCGAGCTGACCGCCTCTTGACCTTCGATGCGCAGGGCCACGCCGTCACTGCCGACCACCAGCGCCAGCCCGCGTTCCTGTTCCGAGGCGCCGGCCACGAACGCCCGGGTGCGCGGCGTGAGCAGCACGGTCGTTTCCCACTGGGTGGGCGTGTAGATCGAGCAGAAGCCGGTGCCGTGCTGAAGACGCCCGCAGATCACCCAGCGCTCGTCGTCCAGTCGCAGCAGCGCTGCCACGTAAGAAGCGCCCTCGAGCGGCAGCGGTTTGAGCCAGCGCCGCGCGGCCATGGCCCACAGCTTGGGCGGCTCACCCGGCCGCTGTCCGACCGCGGCCAGCAAATCATCGAAGCGTCCGCTAGCGTGGGAAAACGTGACCTGCGGATCCGGCGCCCGCACCACCTCACGCACGCCTTCGGTCGAGTAGACGGCAAGGGTGCCGCCTTCACCGCCCACCAGCCAGCCGCCCGCCTCGAAGCGCCGCGCGAACGACATGCCGGCTGGAAGATCGCGCGCCACTTCGTGCGCCGACACCCAATCTTGACCGTTCCAAAACTCGGGCCCCTGCGAGGTGAAGGCGAAGCAGTGGCCGTCCACGTCCCAGGCAGCGCTCAGGATCACGCGATCACCACCGGGCGGATGCCGGACCGTCCAGCTCCAGCTCGAAACGTCGCCGGGTGCGGCCAGGTTCAGCAGGCTGCTCACCAGGCGGCGGCTCGGCTTGGGCGGCTCGCGCGTCTCGCTCAGCCAGGGCACGAGCGCGCTGCCGAGCTCTTGCGCGTCCTGGTGGCGCTGATCCGGAGCGAGCGCGGTGGCGCGCGCCAGGATGGTGTCGACGGCGCGGCACGCATCCGCGCGTTTGCGCAGCTCCGGGCTCAGCGCGCGACCTTCCAGGATGCTTTTGCGCTTCTTCTCGCGCATCAGCATCATTGCCTGGACCGGTGAGTCGGCCGGGAAGTATTCGTCGCCGGTCAACGCCAGATACACGCAGCAGGCAAAGCTGAAAAGGTCGGTGGTGACGCCGCTCGAACCCAGATTCGGCATGCACTGCTCGGGCGCTGCATAGCCGACGGTTCCCACCGGCACGCCGCCGAAGGTCGAGCTCAAGCCCGACGGACGCGCGATGCCGAAGTCCGAGATCTTGAAGATTTCTGCCTCACCGAAGCCGCAGCACAGGATGTTGCCCGGCGTGAGGTCCCGGTGCACCACGCCCACCCCGTGGATCGCGGTGAGGCCACTGGCCAGGCAGCGCACCAGGTGCGCCGTACGTGGCCCGTCGAAGGCCTCCCCGGTTTGCTCGATGTGGTAGCTGATGCGCTCGGCGAGCGTGGTGCCTTCGACGCCGCCATGCACGTACTCCACGGCCAGCCAGGGCGTGGGCGCGTACTTTGGCCCATGCATCGGGAAAGCGCCGGTATCGACCAGCCGCACCACGAACGGACACGGCGGAATACGCTCGTTCAGGCGCCCGAGCGCGACCGACTCCTTCTGCACGACCAGCGCCGCGGCGCGGTCCGAGCTCGGACCGAACGCGGGGCGGACGAGCTTGACCACGACCGGCGACAGGCCGTCGGGCGCTTGTCGGAGCGCCAGATACGCCGAGCCCATGCCGCCTTCGCCGATCTGCCGCTCGAGGCGGTAGGTCACCCCACGCTGGTACTCCGACTGGATGACACGTCCGCCCAGTGAGTGGAGAGGTGAGCTCGAGAGGCGGTCGGACATGATGTGAGCAGGGTCCCCCGACCGCGCCCACCGGCGCACCCACGAACACTGATGACGCTATCACGCTCCCGCCACCTGGCTAAAGCGACAAAACCTGAATATCCCGTAGCTTTCCGCGCCGGCCGGCAGGCAGAGCTTACGCATCGAAGGAAGTCATATTCCCGCCTCCTTGACGCTCCGCACGGGCCGGATGGAGATACGCCCATGGCAGCCGTACGAGACTTCATTCTCCACCACTACCGGCACTTCAACGCCGCGGCCCTGGTCGACGCCGCCAAGGCCTGGGAAGCGCACCTGGCCAAGGGTGGGAAGATGCTTCTGACGATGGCCGGCGCCATGAGCACGGCCGAGATGGGGATCGTCATCGCGGACCTGATCCGCAAGGACAAGGTCCATGCCATCTCGCTGACGGGCGCGAACTTGGAGGAGGACGTCTTCAACCTGGTCGCCCATAGCAGCTACCGCCGCGTGCCGAACTTCCGTGAGCTTCGCCCCGAGGACGAGAAGGCGCTGCTCGACAAGGGCCTGAACCGGGTCACCGATACCTGCATCCCCGAGCACGAGGCGATGCGCAAGATCGAGAAGAAGATGCTTGCGCTGTGGGAGAAGGCTCAGAAGAAGGGCGAGCGCTATTTTCCCCACGAATACTTCTACCAGCTCCTGCGCGGTAAAGAGCTCGAGCCCGAATACGAGATCGACCCCAAGAGCTCGTGGCTGCTTGCGGCTGCTGAAAAGACCCTGCCGCTGTTCGTGCCCGGCTGGGAGGATTCCACGCTCGGCAATATGTTCGTGGCCGGCGTGGTGCGCGGTGAGTACGGCTACCAGGTCATGAAGGCCGGCCCCGAGTACATGGGCCAGCTCATCAGCTGGTACAAGGAGACCGACGCCAACCACTCGATCGGTTTCTTCCAGATCGGCGGCGGCATCGCCGGCGACTTCCCGATCTGCGTGGTGCCGCTCATGGATCAGGATCTGGAGTGGAAGGTGCGCACCTGGGGCTACTTCGCTCAGATCTCCGACTCGACCACCTCTTACGGCTCGTATAGCGGCGCGCCGCCCGGCGAAAAGATCACCTGGGGCAAGCTCGATGTCGACACGCCGCGTTTCATCATCGAGTCGGACGCCACTATCGTGTTCCCGCTGATCGCTGCCTACCTGCTCGACATGTAGCTGGGGTTGGGGCTACTGACCGGAAAGCTCGTGAGCCGTTACCTCCAGATCAAGGCCCGTCGGCTGCCCGCCCTGACGAGCACGTTGGAAAGTGGCGAGCACCCGACTAGGGTGGAGGCCTCCACAGCGGAAGGTAAAGAAACATGACGATTCGGATTCGAGGCATGCTCCTTCAGGCCGGCAAGCTGGGTGCTCTACTGCTCGGCCCAACCCTCTCCGCGTGCGCCCCGGGATACATGAAGGCGAGCGATCTCGAGCGGCGCGGTCAGGGGCCGACGGCTTGCGCGCAGGCTTGTGAAGATCTCAAAATGAAGATGGTGGCGATGGTATTGGTCAGCGACACGCTGCCCGGCTGCGTCTGCCAGGTGCTCGAAGTGCGGGGCGCTCCCCCGAACGTCCAGA
>DATEDZ010000248.1:0-12476 GCA_035281385.1 Polyangiaceae bacterium | reverse complement strand
CGCGGCCTGCACGTCGGAGCTCAGGGCAACTACGTGCTCACCCTGAGTGCTCAGGACTCGGTGACGCTCGACGTCTCGGCACAGCAAGCCTGGTCATCGCTCGGCAACCGCCTTACGTCGCTGATCGGCAACACGCTATGGACGCACAAGTTCGACGGACACACGAGCAGCACGCTGGGCGCTGGCCTGAGCAACACGCGCTTCTCGCGCGACGATGGACTCATCGCCTACAGTGTTTTCCCGACTTTCGCCGCCAGCATCGACCATACGCGGCGACTCTGGCGCGGACAGCTAGGGCTCAATCTCGGCCTGTTCTCCAACCCCGTGATGGATACGCTGCGCGCCACGATCGATCCCAGGATCGGCGCTTCCAGCAGCATCAGCTATGCGCAGGGCAAGTTCTCGAGCTCGCTGAACGGCACCGCTGCCATTTCCGTGGCCCCAGAAGTCAACAACACGGGCGCATTCGACACCTATACCGCGTCGCTCAACTGTGCCTATGACTTCGTCGACGAAGCCGGGGTCACCGCAGGCGCACGCATGATGAAGCAGCAGTTTCAAGGTACCGACCTGATCCCGCTCAGCTACGCGGTGTTCCTCGGCCTGAGGCTCGGCTACGCCAGAAAGTTGAATGGGCTGTGATGGCTCGCGACGAGACAGGACAAGGCGCGCGGCGAGAGCTAGGTCGCTTCTTCCGCTTCCTGCTCGTGGGTTCGATTGGCTTCGTGGTAGACACGGGCTCGCTCAGCATCATGGTGCTGCTGCTGTCGCTGGATCGACAGCTAGCCAAGGGCTTGGCATTCTGTCTAGCGGTGCTCAGCAACTTCGTCTGGAACAGGTACTTCACCTACCGCGACTCCCGCTCCAAATCGGTACTGTCGCAGGTGTGGCAGTTTGCGCTCATCAGCCTGGTCGGATTGGGCATCAATCTCTTGGTGTTCGGCATCGCTGACGCGGCCCTGAGGCCCTTGTTCGGCTCGATCGAGGCGCTCTACGCCGCGCAAGCAGCCGCCGTCGGCACGGCGTTGCTCTGGAACTTCGCGGCAAACCGCATCATCACCTACGGCGACGTGAAGCTCGGGCATTGAGAGCGCCCGGCTCCCCATGCAAGACTCTGCGCGATGGCCGACTCCGACCTCGCGCAAAAGGCCTGGGCCTCCCTACAAGACGTCGGAGCCATGCTGCGCGCACGCTGGCACCTGAAGAGTGCCCAGACGCTGGGTGAAAAGGTACGCATCTGGGGCTCGCCCGTGGTCTGGAGCTTCGGCGAGCTGGTGGTCGGTGACCGCGTGCGCATCGTCTCGCGACCCATTCCCACCGAGCTCAACGTGGGCAAAGGCGGCCGGCTCGAGATTGGCAGCGGCAGCTACATCAACTACGGCTGCTCGATCGGCGCGACGCAACTGATTCGTATCGGGCCGCGCTGCAACATCGGCTCGCACGTGATCATGATGGACAACGATTTCCACCGCATGGAGCCGGAGCGTCGTGACGAGCTGCCGCCGTCGGCACCGATCGTGCTCGAAGAGAACGTGTGGCTCGGCGTCCGCGCCATCATCCTGCGCGGCGTGACGGTGGGCGCCGGCAGCGTGGTGGCGGCCGGCAGCATCGTCTCGAAAAACGTGCCGACGCGAGTGTTGGTGGGCGGCGTGCCAGCACGGGTCATTCGGGAGCTCTGAGCGCTCGTGGGCTCTCGTTCGCAGATCGGTGGCGACGTCGTCGGCGCGACGAGCTTGGCGGGCTTGCTGATCGTAGTGGGTGTCCTGATCGGCGATGCCAGCGTGGGGCTCCTGGTCGGGCTGATCGCGTTCGCATTGGTGGTCTACAGCATGTGTCGTGTGCCGATCCGGTACTCCATGCTGGCGTTGATGTTCCTGGCGCTCACGTTGCCCAATCCCGCCGAAGGTCAGCCCACCGAGTGGGCTCCGCCGTTCACCATCGTGGGGGCGGTGCTGCTCAACCATCTGAACTCCGTGGATCGCGGCGGGCTGCTCGGGATGATCCCGGTCGCCACGATGGAGATCTTGTTCGGCGTGTTGTTTCTGATCCGGATGGTGCGCAAGAGCAGCGGCTCCAAGCTGGACCGCGACGCGCTACCGACGCCCAAACCGCTGATCAAGCTGGCGTGGCTGTCGCTCGGCGCCACCGGCTTCACCTGGCTTTCGGGGCTCGTGCGCGGCGGCGATTTCGCGATGTCGCTGTGGCAGGTGAACGTCGTCATCTACCTGCCCATCGTTTTCTTGCTGCTACAGACCAGCTTTCGGGGCCCCAAGGATCACTGGAATCTGGCCAAGGTCGTGCTGGCTGCTGCGACGTATCGAGCGCTGCTCGCGACGTACGTCGTTTACACCACCGTGCTACCGATGGACCCGAATACCGGTAGCACCAAGCCAGCCTACGGCACGGCCCACGCGGACTCGGTGTTGTTCGCGGCAGCGCTGTTGCTGCTCGCAGGCATGCTCTTGGAGCGCGTCGACCGTCGCGCGAAATGGCTGGCGGCGGTGCTGATTCCGATCATCATGATCGGGATGCAGGCCAACGGTCGCCGCCTGGCCTGGGTACAGATCGGCATCGCGCTGCTGATGGTGTATCTGGTCAGCCGCGAGAACAGGCTCAAGCGCGCCATCCGCCGCACCCTCACCTACCTCACACCGGTCGGGCTACTTTACCTGCTCATCGGCTGGGACCGCACGTACGGGGCGATTTGGAAGCCGGTCAGGCTCATCCGCTCCGTGGTCGACGCCAAGACCGACGCTTCGAGCATGTGGCGTGAGTACGAGAACGTGAACATCATCGCCACCTTCCGCTCCAATCCGCTGTTTGGCACCGGCTACGGTCACCCCTATCAAGAAATCGTCATATTGCCGCCGGTCGACTACTCGCTGGAGCGCTGGATTCCGCATAACAGCTTGCTCGGGCTCTGGGGGTACAGCGGGTTGGTTGGGTTCCTCGGGGTAACGCTGCTTTGGACCAGCGGCGTCTATTTCGCGATGCGCGCGTACTACAAAGGCACGGAGCCTTCGCATCGCGCCGCCGCTTTGGTCAGCTACGGTGTCGTGCCGATCTACCTGATGCAATCCTGGGGCGACCTGGGCCTCGGTACCTGGACAGGCGTGTTCGTGATGGGGGCGGCTCTGACGGTCGCCGGTAAGGTCGCGGTCGCCAGCGGGCAATGGACCGATTCGCCGCCGAGCAAGCGACGCGGCAGCTAACGATGTAAGCTAGGGCGCCCCATGCGGCTGCCTCGTGGACTGACATTTGTACTAGCGCTCGGCTGCTCGTCGCCCGCAGTCGTCGACTCGAGCTGCCCGGGGTCCGAGCTATCGGCGGCGGAGTGCGAGAGCGCGCTGCCCCTGGCTCAACCGTCCGAGCTGCCTGCCGCTCGCGGAAACGCGTACGCCGACGACGAGACAGCGGCCATGCTGGGCTTTCATCTGTTCTTCAACACGGAGCTGGGCAAGGGCACGGGGTGCCCGGTTTGTCACCAGCCGGAGCTGGCATTCACGGATCGGCTGAGCGTGTCGGTGGGTAAGAGCGAGGGCAAGCGCAACGCGCCCACCGTTTTCAACGTCGCGCGCATGAGCGTCATGTTCTGGGACGGGAGCGCGGACTCGGTCTGGTCACAGCCGCTGTTCGCAATCGAGAACCCGACCGAGATGGACTCCTCGCGGCTGGAGCTCGCGCACTTGGTCGCCGCCACGCCCCTGCTGCGTGATGACTACGAGAAGGTCTTTGGCGCGCTGCCCGAGATGAGCGCGTGGCCCAGCGCGGGCAAGCCCGGTGACGCCGCCTTCGACGACCTCGAGGCTGAGGTGCAGGATGAGGTGAATCGCCTGGCGGCGAACGTGGGCAAGGCCTTCGAAGCCTACGAACGCAAGAACGCGACCGGCATGGCGCCGCTGGATCGCTTCCTGGCGGGTGACACCTCGCAGCTGATTCCGGCAGCACAGCGCGGACTACGCGTGTTTATCGAGCAAAAGTGCGACTCGTGCCATTCCGGTCCGTTGCTCAGCGACGAGCACTATCACGATGTCGGGTTTCCAAGCCTGCCCGACGCCGAGCCCGACGCTGGTCGAGCCGGTGGCCTCGCGATCCTGCGCGCCAACCCGTTCAATCTCAACGGCCCCTATGCAGACCCGGGCCCCGGCGTGCCGAACGAGATTCCCGAGCAGGAGGAAGGTATGGAGGGCGCCTTCCGCACGCCGTCGCTGCGCAACGTGACGCGCACCGCACCCTACGGTCACGATGGCGCGCTCGCTACGCTCGGTGAAGTTCTCGAGCTGCATGCACCAGACCTGGCGGACGAGGCGCGCGGCGAGTTGCTGGCTTTCTTCCAAGCGTTGAACGGCGACTACCCGCTGGCACCCTGGAACGATTGGCCTTCGAGTCAATGACAGCGCGCTGACCCGGTGCTAGAGCCACGCCATGACAGAGCGTGGAACCGCCCTCGTGCTGCTGACCTGTGCGCTTCAACTCGGCTGTACCTTCGTCACCAGCTGCCCCACCGCGGACCCCAACCCACCCAATACCGGGGGAACCAACGGCATGGGCGGCAGCAATGGCGGTGGCGGCGGCGGCAAAGCAAACACCGGCGGCGAACGCCCCATCGTCGGCGAGTGGGAGAACGTGACCTCCAATCTCGAAGGCTTGGAGTCGGAGTGCGGCAATCTCACCAGCCTCTTCGCCAGACCGGGGCAAGACATGCTGATCGCGGGCATCGCGCTGCAGGGCCTGTGGGCGAGCACCAACGGCGGCGGCGACTGGTTCCAGCTCGGTCAAGGCGCCGGCTCCGACCAGATCGTGCACCGACCCACCAGCATCGTGTTCGATCCGGAAGACTCCGCAACCTGGTGGGAAGCGGGCATCTACCACCCGGAAGCGCCCGGCGTTCACGTCACTCACGATGATGGTGAGACGTTCACCGCCCTGGAAGGCATCACGCACTGCGACGCCGTCGGCGTGGACTTCACCGATCCAGATCGCTTGACGCTTTTGGCCGGCAGCCACGAGACCAGCCAGACGCTCTACCGCTCGGTCGACGCCGGGCTGAACTGGGAGAACATCGGCACAGGTCTGCCTGGTGGCACCGACTGCACGCGCCCTTACGTCCTGGACTCCGAAACGTATCTGGTGGGCTGCAGCGGCTACCATGGCGCCGAGGAGGCCGGCCCGATCGCCATCTTCCGAACCACCGATGGCGGCGCGAATTGGACCCAGGTCAGCGACGTCGGCGGTGGCCTGCCGGTACGCGCTTCGGACGGAACGCTCTACGCCGTCGGTTCACCCAACGCTCCCGGCGTGCTGACGCGCAGTGAGGACGACGGTGAGACCTGGAGCGAAGCGCTCGGCGCCGCGCGGATCACCAACTCCCCGATCGTCGAGCTGCCGAACGGACTGCTCGGCGCCTTGAACGAGCGCCGCCTGGTCGTCTCGGAGGACCGCGGTGAGACCTGGGTTACCATCTCCCCCGATCTGGAGTTCAGGCTCGACGGTTTCACCTACTCGGCCGAACAGCGGGCATTCTTCGCGTGGCACGCCACCTGCGGCTTCGACGGCCCAGTCCCGGTCCCGAGCGATGCGGTGGTGAAGTTCGCCTTCGACTACGAGGACTTCTGAACAGGTCTCACCAACGACCCCACAGATAGATGAGAGCAAACGCGTAGAAGGCCTGGAACGCCACCGTGTATTTGAAGACCTTGCGCAGGCCCTTGCGCGGCGCAGGATCGCGTGCTGCCAGCGCCGGAATCACCAGCAGCGACAAGACGATCGAGAGCAGGATGGCTTTGGACATGGTTCAAAAGGCGCCGAGCTTCGGGGCTCGTACGCTATTCGGTCCGCCTTGCCAGCACGCCGCCGGCCCAGATCGAAGCGTAGAGAATGCCGGTGCCACGGTCCAAGGCAAACTCGAAAGTGCTCTCCGCGAACTTCTGGTCGTTGAACACGCTCCATGAGGTGTTGTTCGATTCGAGAGCGGAGATGAAGCCGTTCTGAGTGCCATTGGAGCTCGTAAACAGGGACGTGCCGTCGCCGTAGAGCGCGAAGTAATAGCCGGCGGGGACGCCGTTAGCCATGTTGAGCTTGGTCCATGTGGCGCCGTTGTCGCTGCTTACGAGCGGCGTTAGCTCCGCCCCGACGAACAGGTCACCGGTCTTGGAGTAGTAGATCTGAGCGCCGCCGTGCGACATGCTCGCGTCGCTGACCTGCCTCCAGCTCTCACCGCCGTCGGTGGTACGCCAATAACCCGCGCCCTGCGTGCCCACGAGCCAGGTCTTCGGGTCACCCAAGCCAAGCTCCGGGTTATACAGCATGAATACGGCGAAGCCGCCCTTGCCGGCCCAGCCCGCAGGCGGCTGGTGCAGCGTCCAGCTGCCACCGCCGTCGAAGCTCTCGATGATGCCCGAGGTGCACCCACCGAAGCCAAAGTCCTGGCAGTCGTGCCAGGCGCCATGGAAACTGACCAGGACGTGGTTGAAGTCCTCGGGGTTGGGCTCGATGTGATACACGTCCGCCGAGCGCACGGAGCTCGCGAGCTCTACGAAGGCCTGGGGTTGTACCCAGGTCTGTCCACCATCCACCGAGGACCAGAAGCCGAACGTGCCGCCGCGCACGCCATCGCCCACGTACAGGTGCAGAGGATCCTCGGGATCGACCACGACATCGAGCGGTTGATCGAAGTTACCCAATAGCGACCAGGTTGCGCCGCTATCAGTGCTCTTGCACAGGCCACCCTGGATGAACTGAAAAGTCTTGTTGTTGTTGCCGGCCAAGGCGACGTACACGGTGCCAGGATTGGAGGGGTCGACCGCGATGCCCTGCGTGAACACGGCCTCGTCCCCGTTGATGCCCAGCTTCGCTTCGCCAGGGCTGATATCGGTCCAGGCGTCGGAGGTGAGCGCGGACACGCCCGTCGCCGCGCGGGCCGGACCGCAAGGGCGTGTACCCGGGCCGTCCATGGTGTGCCCGCCCGTGCCCGGATCACCCATGAAAGTCATCTTCCCCGGCTTGCCACCGGACCCCGCTTCCGAACCGCTGCCACCGGACCCCGCGTCCAAACCGCCGCCGCCGGACTGGCTGCTGCTACCAGCTTGGCTCGAGGCGCCGGCGCTGCCTGCCATCGACATGGCCCCCTTGCCTTCCGAGTCATCCGAGCCACAGCCCCCCAACATGGCCAGCCCCAGCGAAAGTCCAAGACGATGCATGCAGGTCATTCCTCTGGCCCGATGACGAAAAACGGGCGGATACATGTTAGTGCTGCGCCGCAGGAGTCGCAATCGTTTCGATTGCTCCTCACTGGGGCTTGGCTTCGCCAAGCACGCGGCTAGGCCGCCAGCCCAGCACTTCCTCAGGGGCGTCCCGCCCCCGGCTGGTCCCACGCGCGCCCGGTGCGGGCGCGGATCTCACGCAACTTCAAGATACTACTACGTTCCGGGGCGGGGTTGACGAAACCATGCTCTGTCACATCACGTGGCCCTAGGGTATTATAGACTGCTGTCGAGGATGCCCTTGGAGGACACAGGGATGCTTTCAGTTCGTCGAGTGTGCGCGCTGGCACTGCTCGCCGCGCACGTCGTCGCATGCGGTTCCGACGACGGTGCCGGCCAGGGCAAGCCCAACCAAACCACCGGCGGTAGCGGCAATAGCGCGGGCTCCGGGTCCGGCTCCGGCTCTGGACCCGGACCCGATCCGCTCAGCACGCCCGACATTCCGGCGGGTGATTCGCAACCCGCCCCGGCGGGCGAAACGGACTTGCCGCTCAGCGCGGCGCCGGAGCTTGGCACGGTCAACTTCGCCGCCAACCGTAGCAGCGTGCGGCTCTACCTACCCGGCGTGAGCGGCGCCAAGGACTATCGCGTGTTCGCGGTAGAAGACGGCGTCACGGTGTCCTCGACCGATGAGCGCGAGCACGTGGCGGGCGCCACCATCCACTGCGCCGGCTGGCGTCAGCGCAACCAATGCAGCAACGACGCCATCCTGCCGCTCAAGTACAACGCGGAGTTCCTCGATCTGCCGACCTGCGAGATCGACAATATCGATCGACGCCCGCACGTCCCCACGTCGATCATGCAGACCATGGACGTAAACGGGATCGGACCCGACACCACGCTGGTCGTCGAGGCCATCGATCGACTATGTCCGTTCCCAGGCTTGGTCGGCAGCCGCAGCGTGGACGTCCTGATCGGTTCCGGTGACGTGGGTCCGCCAATGGTCGACGTGGTCGTCAATGACCGGACCTACTCGCTCAAGCGCTTTCCGGACACTTTCCCGCTGCGCACCGAGGCGCAGGTGCGCGAGGACTACGGGAGCATGATCTTGAACGGTCAGGGTCCCAACCTGCCGACGCTGGATCCGAGCTCGCCGAATTTCCCCGAGAGCCCGCACATCCGCATCGGGCATCCAGCGCCCCCGAATGATCCGATCGTCCTGGCCCGCTCGGTGATCAAGGTGAGCCCGCTCGGCACGGCCGAGCTGCCAGAAGGCTTCACCGATCAGGATTACTTCGACGACTTCGACGATACTGCCGATCAGCCGGTGTTCGTGCGCGATACCGACCCCACGGCGAGTATGGTCGGCGTGCCGGTCAACGTCTACACCACGAACAAGTGGGTGCTCTACGACGTGGCCAGTGAGATGAGCGACTTCCTCGTGGATCGCGGTCAGCTGCACATGGTCCTCGCCGATCCGTCTCAGAACACCATGACCGCGCAGGCGCTCTATCCCAAGCGTCCGGTCAGGCTACCCACGGCGGCGGACGCCTACCTGCACGTGACCTACGAGGCGCAGCGCAACGAAACGTCGCGGCGCTACGAGAACTTCACGCTGTGTGGCTCGGACGAGCCCGGCCAAACCTACAACGGCGAGTTTCCCAGGGCCGCACCGCTGCCACGTCCAGGTTTCATGAACGAGGGGGACACGGCCCGAACCAGCATCTTGGGCTGGAACTGTCTGCTCCTGGTGGCGCGTGGCCCTGGTTACTGGGCGCTCGACGGTGGCCCCGACCAGATTCGCTCGCACTCCGACAGCATGCTCGCCGTCACCGTGGTCGGTTCGCATCCCCCGGTCAAGAACGCGGCCGAATACAATGAAGTGCGCGTCAGCCCATTCACGAAAGCCGTGGGACCCACGCAAGAGGATCCCTCGCCGCGCCGTTGGCTGCGGCAGATGGACGCTTCCGGCAAGCTGATCGGCCCGTGGCTCGATGATCAGCTGCACGTCTGGCAGCGTGCGCGCTTCGACGTCTTCGTCCGGCGTGACCGCGTGGTCATCTACGTCGAAGGCAAACAGCGCATCTGTCAAGAGCTGACGGACCAGCCGCTGACGATGGCTGAAGGCGCGCTGGGCTTGTTCCACGTGCTGTATCATTCGTCCGCCGAGTTCACGGAGATGCGCCGCAACGCCGTCTCCGACAATCCCCAGACCGGTCAGCACCACTTGCTACACAACACGCCCTTCGCGGATCACCGCAGCTTCGACAACGTTGGGTTCCGCGAGGACGTGGCGCTGCCCGACAACTTCGACCCGACCAACTGCTTCGCGCAGAAGTAGTCGGGGCGCGGCTGACGTTACGGCACCGTGCGATAGCGATACACTATCAGGCGCGGATTGAGCTGCGTGCGCTGTTCCGCGCCGTAGGCTTGGCGCAAGGCCGACAGGATGACGTCCGCCGGATCGTAGACGTTCCGCGCGATCTCGGACCATACGAAGTACACGTCACGCTTGCCCTGGGTGACCCGCGCCAAGATCGGCGTCACGTCCGACACCTTCGCATCTGGATGCGGCAAACCCACGACGCGCACGTACGGGAATAGATCGGCAGCGTAGTACTCCCATACCGATTGCGGCGTGAGACTCCGCTGCATGGACTCGGGCGCGCCGGAGTAGCCGAGCCACACGATCACCGCGTCTTGATTCATCACGGGGCGCAGCTGGGCGGCAAGCCCGCGCATGTCCTCGCGCCGGCCGTACTTGCGGGGTTGGTTGAAATGCGCGAGCGCGATCACCATCACTGCCCCCGCCCCCGCCAGCGCTAGCCAGCGCTGCCAGCCTGCGCGCAGCGCCAGCCAACCGCCGAGCAAAAACAGCTGCAAGAAGGGGGCCGAGAAGACCATATACTTCGGGTGGATGAAGTTTTTTCCCAGCACCAGCAGCGCCAGCAGGCTGATCAGGACCGGTACCGTGAACAGCTCGTGCGCCATCCACAGCACCGGTCCCAGTTGCCGCTTCAGATGGAGCCGAACGATGGCCCAGCCCACCAGCAGCGCAGGAATCATGGCGATCAGGCTCAGCGCAGCGTTGGCCGTCAGAGTAGAAGCACCGAGCGAGCGGTCGATGCCCATCTGCGGCAGTGAGAAGTAGTTGAAGCCGAGCGTGAAAGCCGCCAGCAGCTTGGGGATGGCGCCGGCCACGTCGGTCACCACCAAGTGCGCCTGACTGGCGGCTTCAGCCTGGAAGCGCAACAGGTTGGGAACGTTGGGCAAGTACAGCAAGGCGAGCGCCGCGACGGCTGCGATGCTGCTGCGCAGCGAGAGCGTGCGGCGTCGACGCAGCAGGGCAAGCGCGAAACCTGCGCTGATGAACCAATAGTGGAAGTGCGTGTAGACACCGAGCGTGCCCACTGCCACGAAGCCGAGCCAGGCTGGCAACTGTGGCCGCGAAGCAGCCGCACGCTGCTCGAGCGTGGCCAGCGCCAGGGCCTGCAGCAGTGCCAGCAGCGGCACCAGCGAGTACATGCGAAGCTCCTGCGAGAACTCGATCAAGAGCGGATTGAATGCCATCAGCGCAGCCAGGCCGAAACCCGCATTCTTCCCAGCCAAGGAGCGCCCCAGCAGGAAGGCCACCGGGATCTGTAGAACACCGAACAAGAGCGGCAGCAGGCGCAGGCCGACCTCCCCATGAAAGCCAAGCTGCTTCCACAGGTACAGCAAGGAGAAGAAGATCGGCCGGAAGCGATCCTCGGTTGACGTCAGAAGCTGCTCGGAGTCCCGAAACAGCGAGAAGGCTTCGTCGCCATAGAAGCTGGCGTCGAGCTGCGGAAGCCGCACCGCCAGGCCGCACAGCACCAACGCGAACAAGCACAGCGCCTGCCGGCGAGCAGTGCCGGCGGGACTCGGGGCGGGTGGCTCGCCGGTCACGGCCGCACCACCTGACGCTCGAAGATGCGAATGTTCGGTCCGGGTCGGCGGACCCCGGCAAATCTCGCGTACGGAAAGTACACGGCGTCGTGTCGATCGAACACCGCGCTGGTCGCCTCCTGCCCGAACGCGCTGAAGCTCGCCACCACGGTGTATTCGGCGGAAAGCACCGGGACGCTGCCTGGCTCGGGTACCCAAGCCGGGTGCTCAGCGAGCACGACGTAGCGGGGCGGCTGCGCGCTCGGGCTCGCCGGGTTCAGCGGATCCAGCCACACCCCCTGTTGAAACGCGCGCGTCTCGTAGCTCGGTGCGCCCGTCCTCTCCAGGTGTTTGATGCGCATCTCATTGCGAAGTCCACGACCTTGGGCGTTGCTGGCGGCGCTGGCGCGCTGCATCTGCAGAGCGGTGCTCCACAGGTCTGGCCGCATGTAGACGGGGCCCATCAGACCCACCGTCTGCCCGCTGGGCACGTTACGCTCGATCCAATCCGCCGCGAGCACGCGCGTATCCTCGAGCCGGACCAGCCGATTCCATTGCACCACGTTGTAGAGCGGCAGGACCATGAGCCCCGAGCAAGCGAGCGCGAGCAGCAGCCGCGCCCGCAGACCCGCTCCCCAACGCTGCTCGAGAAACAGCGTGAACCGCTCCACCGCGTAGGCGGCGAAGATGCACAGCGCGGGCGCCAGCGGCACCACGTAGCGCACGAAGACGTAGTGACTGCTGCCGACGCCCATGTACCACGCGACGGGAAAACCGAGCAGCAGCAGCGCGGTGCGAAGATCGCGCCGCAGCCAGAGTACGGCCCCGGCCAGGGCGGTGAGCAGTAGCGGGAGGCCCACACCATGCGGGAGCGTGACGCGGGCGTGGTAGAGCCAACCTGGCCCCAGATCCAGCGCCGGAAGGCTGCGGCCCTTGTCGACCAACTCATAGATCACGTCACGAGAAAAGGTGGCGTAGTCGAGCACCGAGTACGGCGTGCCCAACACGAAGCCGACGGCTATCGCCACGAGCGCGGGCAGGTACCAGCGCAGGACGCGCTGCAAGCGCTCGCTCTTTTGTGCCGCCTCCAGCTGCAGCAGCTGGCACCACAGCAGCGGCGCCAACAGCGCCACCGCATTGTACTTGGTGGAAACGGCGAGACCGACCAGCAGCCCAGCCAGCAGGTTCGACCTCGCTGACGACGCCTGTCGCGCGCGTACGATCATCGCCAGCGCCAGCGTGGCCACGAAAGTGAGCGGCACGTCCACCGTACCGAAGTGCGAATCGCGGACGTGCAGGTAGCTGAGCGCCAGAAACAGCGCCGCAAGCAGAGCGGCACGCACGCCGAGCAGCTGTTTGACGATCCAA
>DATEDZ010000247.1:0-3123 GCA_035281385.1 Polyangiaceae bacterium | reverse complement strand
CGGCGTGATCAGCTTTTCCACCGTGGCCAGATCCTTGTTCCCCACCGCGCTCAGGTACTCACGAACGGTCGCTTCAATCTCTGGTTTCATGACAGCCTCCATGATCACCAAGACAAGGCAGCCCCCTCAAACTGTGCGGTGCGGGTGTTGCTCGGCACTCTGGTAGGCGGCTGGCTCCATCAGACCTACTGGATGCTTCGCTGGTGGTCCACATACCGGCTCAGCGAGGGGTACTCGCGCGTGAAGTTCTGGCGATCGGTGCACGAGCGCACCGGCTATCGCATCAGCCCGCTCTGGCGGGCACTGCTCGGCATTCCGTACGCCTACTGCGTGTTTCCGGCCGTGGCGCGCGAAGCTCGGAAGGCACGCGTCCGAAAGCTCGGTAGCCCGGTGATGATGGCCGTGGCCTATAACGCGAGCGCGGCCTGCGCGGTCTTCTTCGGCGGGCCGACCAGCCTGCTCCTGGAGCGGGTGCTGCAGGCCGCGATTCTAGGCGCGGCGCAGCTGGCCGTGAATCGCCTGAGCGACCACGCCTCTGGAACGCGCCAACGCGCCGGAGTCACGACTGGCGAAACCCTTTGCCTCATCGCGGGTGCCGGATTTGCCTTAACCCAAGTGCTGGCGTTGCGATGACCACTCTGCCGAGGGTCACCTGGGACGTCAGCCCGTTCCTCTATCAGAGCGAAAGCAGCGCCGTGCGCTACTACAGCGTGATCCCTTGTCACCCTCGTGTCATCCTCCAACGTCTTCATGCCATGACGTTCATCTTGATCGCCGAGCTCGCCGAGGCAGTGCTGAAACACGGTCCCTACGAAGCGTTCGAGCTACTCGAGCCCCGAGCCGAACGCTGTCATCGCGAGCGCTCTGATGGCTGAGAACCCCCGCCATCGCCGACCAGATCTTGTGTGAGTTTCCCGAGGCGCCTCGCTGGTTCGAGTAAACGGCGCTGTTGGACGAGTATCCAAGCCTACCGGCCGACGCGGGAACAGGACCGGATCAGCGCCAGAAAACGTGCCTCAGGCGCCGCGCCGGGACCGCGCGCTCCGCCGCCGGAAAACCCATGCCGGCGCGAGCTGGTAGCGAGTCTCGTCCGTCTGATGAGCCCAAACCCTCGGGGCTACCTGCCTCGACACGGGAGCCGATCAGGCTGCTGGATCCGGGATTTCGACAAACTTTACCTTGCCGGAAGGATCCACGAAGCTTGCCCGGTTGACGAGATCGCGTCCTGCTTGGTGTTCGCGTTCGATGGCCAACAAAACGGCACGGATGACACACTCCTGCTCATCGCGTAGCAGGCCACCTGACTCGACCAAGACCATCCCAGCGTGTACCTCCGCCGCTCGGGCAAGCTGAAGGAAGTCGTCGACGTTGGAGGTCACGACGACGCGGTCCTCCTCGTACGCCTTCTCGAAGACCTGAGCGTCACTTCCGGCGAGGAGCCCACGGTCGCGAACGTGCACGACGTCGAAGCCCTCGGTCCGCAGCTTGTGAGCTACCGCGGGCGAAAGGTTCTCATCGATCAGGAGCTTGACGGGTCTCACGGGGGCGCCCCACGCGGGGGTACGCTCTCACGAAAAGGGGCGCGAATTCTAGATCCTCGTCAGTCAAGTAGGGGTAGTCTTCCTTGACCTCCACTTGCGATGCTCCCCGCTCTAGCATTGTGCCGATATGTCGAACGGCGAGCCTGCTCTTGGGGAACACCGGCTCACCGGTGAGAATGCTTCGGTCGGTGATCAGGCGCTCCTTCCAGCGAGAGAAACGCTCGACCTTGTCGCGCACCTCCCTGACCAAGGAGCCGATCTTCACGAGCAAGACCTGCGAGAGCGGAGCTGTGTCGGTTCCGTGCTGGACCGCGTCGTCCACGACGACCAAGAGCTTCTTCCGATCCTCAACACCCAGGTCGACTCCAAGACGCTTTAGCGCCTGAAGGTAGACGAGCGACTGAAAGTTCAACCGCGTGGTGAACAGGCCGTGCTCGACCTCCTTCCGAACCTGACGCTCGGACAAATCGAGAAGCGCTGCGGCTTCTGCGGGGCTGAAGGCGGATGCGATGATCATAATTGTACCCTATACAGGTCAGAGTTTAGCCCCAGGTTCTTAGCGAGGCAACTACGACGTCCCATCGGTAGCGCTCGAAGCGCCACCCGGGGTGGCGTCTGCGATTCGAGCGTGAGGCGAAGGCACTTCGCGCCGTCAAATTGCCCGAAGCGGAGCCTAAGGCAACGCTCCTCGTCACCACCGCAGGCGTGGATAAGTTGAATCTGGAAGAGTTGGTGAAAGAGACGCACAAGATTGCGCGCACGCCCAGCGCCGACTTCCGTCGAAGGAGTCGACGGAAGTACGGCTCTACTCTACGAGCTGCGAACGCCCGAGCAAGCCACCGCGCTCTGGGTGGTCGACCGCGGTCGCGATACCGTGTCGAGCGTTAAGGATCGCGTGCTGTCCAGGTGCATTACCCCGAGCGCGCGTGACAAAGATTAGCCAAAAGGGTGACGGGGTAAAGTATCTGAGTGAATTCTCGCGGACATGCCCTGCTCTCGATTGACCCGAGCCAGTCTTCCAAGGCACGACTCGCTCGTCGCGAACTGTCGCACGCGACTCAAAGGTCTCGATGACGTGTACGGAAGCTCGGCTCGAAGGTTACGTCGACGCTCGGCGGACGCAGCGGTGACGTGATCGTCGCCACTCAGGGCTCCGACAACATCGTTGCCAGCGAGAGCTCCGACCTGATCTGCAGCCTGGGGGGCAACGACCGTCTGCTCGGCAACCGCGGCGACGACACCTGGACGGCGGGGCCGGTCACGACCTCTGCCTCGGCGGCCCGAGCACCGACACGACGCTCGACTGCGAGGTGAAGTGAAGAGCGCCACTCCTCGCCACGGATTGACTCACCGAACAGACGCTTCATGAAACGACGCGGAGGTTGTGGTCATGCAAAACCGCGAGCAGGGTGTCACGCGAGAGGTGGGTAACGGCTCTCAAGGACCCTACGCCGGGGCGCCGCCTTCGGGGTCGGTTCCGCCACTGCCGCCGCTGCCGGCCGTGTCGGTGCCGCCACTGCCGCCCGTGCCGCCGCTGTTGCTGCCGGCGGAGCTGCCGCCACTACCTGCGGCGCCAGCGCTG
>DATEDZ010000246.1:0-12175 GCA_035281385.1 Polyangiaceae bacterium | reverse complement strand
ACGAATTCGACGTCATTGGGCAAGAGGTCCTGGCCGACTTCGCCAACGCCAACATCCGGATGGCCCAGGTCGGCAAAGCGGTTTGGGACATGGCTCTGGCCGACTTCGCCAAGACACACGACAAGGACGCTCTCATTCAGGTCTTCATCGACAATCCCCCCGCACAGTGACGTTCTGCCCGGCTTCTGCAGGGTCTTGAGGGTCCAGAACGGCGCTCGAGCTACGTGGCGACCAGGTAAACCATACGGGCGCTCGGCTCGAACGGCTCGATATCCGGGTCACTCGATATCCGGGTCAAAGGGGTGCGCGATCTCTCGGCACCCCTCAGCTTGACGCCCGCGATGATTAGGGCGTTGGCTCCGCCTTTGAGTTTGAGGTATCTCCTGGATACCGCAACGTTGAACATGCCGGTCGACGGCCTACGGTCAATAGTCGCAGTGTCCTCAAAGAACGCCGTTGCCGATCGACATGGCCGTGAGCGCGACGGCAGCGTTCGGGGCGTTGCCCTCTGCCATGCTGAAGCTGACGGTCATGGTGGTGTCGGGCAAGGTGGCGTTGCCATAGTCGATGGTGATCACGTCCGTATGCCAGATAGCCGAGTTGTTGGTAATCCGGTTGTCGCCGATCGAGCTCGCTCGCGGATCCGAGAGCGACGCCTGCAAGGCGCCCGTGCCATCGAACACGGCCAGATAGAGTTTGAGCTTTCTGATGTCGACTACCGCCGGTACGACGAGCTCGAAGCCTTCGCCCACGCCTTGCCAGGAAATACCGTCGTTCGTGCTCGCGGTCACGGTCGGCGTGCCGTCGGTCCAATTGAACGTGGTAGGCCCATCCAGAAATCGCATCGCCTGCGTGGAACCGGTGGGTTTGAAGTCGAGCAGCAGCGACGTGACGCCCGCCCTTTGATTGCGGTCCGTTGCCGATCCCAGACCCCAGTGAGCCCAATCCAGCGCGCCCTCGGTTGTGAGGGTGACGTCGGTGAATGGTGGGGTGATAGCCACTCTCAGGAACGGGACTGTCTCGGGCTCGGGTGGTTGCCCCCCTTCGCCGCCCGAGCCGGAGGTGGGCTCACCGGCGGTGCCGCTCGTAGACAAGTCGCCGCCACTTCCGCCGGGTGAGGTTGCGCCCTGGCTGCGACTACCAGCGGTGCTACCGCTGGCTCCGCCGGAACCGCCTTCAGGCGGCAGCTGCACCAGCTCAGGCCCGTAGACCGCGCAGGCCGACGCCGAAAGGGTGAGTGCGCAGAGCGCACGCCGGGACGCGATCAACGCGGTCATCCAAAGGCAGAGCGTAGCAGAATTCTGGGCCCAAGTGGCCACGCGGGCACGCTGGTTCTCGGGGCCGCTTTCTCAACGTACTTCACTTGTCAGCTGATCAATTCGAGATCGGTGGTAAACCCTGCGCGTGAGGCGCGCCAAGCTCGCAGTTATCGTCGATCACCAGCGAGCACTGCGCGCCTGCCGCAAGTGTCCCGACATGCAAGGCCCGGTGGTGGTGGGGCCGCCACTGCTGTCGAAGGTGCTGCTGGTCGGACAGGCGCCAGGCGACAAGGAACCGGCGCTCGGTCGTCCGTTTGCTTGGACGGCGGGCAAGCAGCTATTCAAGTGGTTTGCCCTGCTGGGGGTAGATGAGACGACGTTTCGAGCTAAGGTTTACATGGCCGCGACGTGTCGCTGCTTTCCTGGCAAGAAGCAGCAGGGTGGTGACCGAGTGCCGTCTCCCGAGGAGGTCGAGCGCTGCGGACCATGGCTAGAGCGGGAGATTGAGCTCTTGCGTCCGGAGCTGATTGTGCCGGTGGGGCGGCTGGCCATCGAGCAGTTTCTGCCGGCTCGCCCGCTGGTCGAGCAGATTGGGAGCGTCCAGCGCGTGACGCGCGGCAGGCGGCGTGTCGACGTGATTCCGCTGCCACATCCTTCGGGTGCCTCGACCTGGCCCCGCACCGAGCCGGGTAAGAGCCTGACCGAGCGGGCGCTGCTGCTCCTTTCACGCCATCAAGCGTGGCGTACGACGTTCCGGGCGTGACGCTATGCCTTGGCTGCGAGCTCTGACAGCAGCACTAGCGACTCACTCCAATTCGCGCGCTAGCACTACTGCCGGCAAAGTTTTCGGCAGCAATGCTAGACTCCCGACCATGCTGATTTCGCAGGCTGACTCGCAAGTGGAACAGGAGATCATTGCGCTCGAGCGCGCCGCGCTAGCGCGCTGGGGGCGAGGGGATCCGACGGGTTATTTAGAGCTGTGCGCGCCCGACGTGGTCTACTTCGATCCGTTCACGGCCCATCGCATCGACGGTCTCGAAGCGCTCACGACCTACTACGAGGGAATCAAAGGCAAGATCAGCATCGAGCGCGACGAATTTCTTGACGCCCGGGTGCTGCTCATCGGAAGCGACGTGGCCGTGTTGACGTTCACCTATGCCTCATACGGCAGTGAGGGCAGCATGCGCTGGTACGCGACCGAGGTATTTCGCCGGGACGTGTCTGGTTTTCGACTGATCCATACGCACTGGTCACTCCCGACGAGCCCTGACGGGACGGCGGCCCTCAAAAGCTGATCTCGTCATGCAGCTCCGGAAAGGGCGTGGCACCCGCCCCGCGGGCCATACCCCCCTAGTTTCGCAGAATCGTTCGCGCTCCATGAGTCAGACGCGCAACCTACCGGAGTCGCTGGCAAACCCCGAACGTTGCGAGCGTGGGCTCAAGGGATAATCTTGGCCAACCCGTCGGGCGCTTGCAATTTTTTCTCAAACGCCAGCTGCCTGAGCGGTGCTAGCGGGAGGTGACGTCTCGAGGATCGGCAGCTTTGCAGCGCCCGCCACTACCTCAGCCCGACGACCCTCGCTCGGACGACGAGCTGATGGCGCTGGGGGCAGCGGGTCAACATGCCGCTTTCGAAACGCTGGTTCGCAGGCACCAGCAACGGCTACGGGCGTACTGTGCGCGCTGGTGCGGCAGCGGGCCCCTGGGCGACGACGTGGCGCAGGAGTGCTTCGTCGAGTTGTGGCAGCGGCGAGGTAGCTACCACCCCCAAGGCAAGCTCAAGTCTTATCTGTTTCACATCGCTGCTAGCCGCTGCAAGAACCAGCAGCGCGCGCTCGGTCGGCAGCAGGCGGCGCACGAAACGTCGCTGGCGACAGCTACCGAACGCAGGTCGGATAGGCTGCTGCTCGGCGACGAGAAACGCCGCCTGCAGCATGGTCTCGATCAACTCCCGGAGCTCCAGAAGGAAGCAGTGCTGCTGCGCTACGCTGTGGAGCTCGACTACGCCGAGATCGCGAGTCTGCTCGACGTGCCCGAAGCCACTGTACGCTCACGTGTGTTCTTGGGTCTGGTCAAGCTACGCAGGCTACTGCGTCAGGAGAAGCGAAGATGAGTGAGCTCGCGCAGCAGCTGAGAGAGCTGCGGTATGGTCCGGAGCGGGGAGTGCCCGATGAAGTGTTCGTCTCGCGTGTCATGGCGGCTTGCCGAACGGCGGACAGCTCGAACCTCGCAGCCGTGCGACGCAGGAGGTACATTTGGGGTGGAGCTGCTGCTGCGGCTCTGATTGCGTTGGCCGCGAGCATTCGGCTCTACGACGCCCAGAGCGCCAGCGTACCGGGTGGAAGCATCGCAGCTCGCGGCGGCGTAATGCCAAACCTTTCGGCGACCGTGGAAGCGTTCGTGGGACGCGCGGCGCCAGGCGCCCCATCTGCGCTCCTCGAGGGCGCGGTGCTTCACCCGGGGGACGGCATTCTGGTGCGCTATTCGAATCCTGATGCGCGCGACGTGTATCTAATGGTGTTCGCGATCGACACGCGTAACGAGGTCCACTGGATTCACCCAGCCTACTTGAATCGAGGTTCGAATCCGACGTCGCTCAAGCTCGAACAAAGCGTTATAGCGCGCACGCTCGACGAGGTAGCGGAGCCCGAGGACCCGGCGCCAGGACAGCTACGCGTGTATGCGCTACTCAGCCATATCCCGCTCGATGTGAGGGGCGTCGAGGTGAAGCTCGCTGCGGCGAAAATCCCGGTCCAAGAGCTTTTCGGACAAGCGGAGGTCGAGGAATGGAGGTGCATGTGGCTCGCGCGCTAACAGGTCTGGGCGCGGGGCTTTTGGCGCTAGCCGGGGTGCTGTTTTCGAACAGGTCGCATGCGGAATCGGTAACGCGCACCTTCGCAATCGTCGTCGCCAGCAATCGTAGTCTGAGCCTGGCGCTACCTGACTTGCAGTATGCAGACGATGACGGCGCGCGCTATCAGCGCTTGTTTCGAGCGGCCGGTACCGCTGGCAGCGTGGAGTTGCTTACGACCTTCGATCGCGCGAGCGGCCGGCTTTACCCCGATCTGAAAGGGATCGCGAAGGCGGCGACTCGCTCGGAGCTGCTGCGGGCTGCCGCACGGCTGCGGCAAGCCGTGCAGAGCGCTCGCGCGAAGGGGGAGCGGACGCAGCTCTACTTCGTCTTCGCCGGTCATGGTGAGGTCGCGGGCGGGCGCGGCTACTTGCACCTCGAAGACACCCGCATCGATGGCACTTTCATCGAGCGCGAGATCATCGAGAAGATCCCGGCCGAAACCAAGCATGTGCTGCTCGACAGCTGCAACTCCTTCTTCGTGATCAATCCGCGCAAGCCGGGTGGCCGGCGTTGGGCCACACCGAAGGACATGGCGCTGGGTTTTTCGGCACGACATCCCGAGGTCGGTCTCTTCCTGTCGACCAACAGCAACGAGGAAGTCTTCGAGTGGTCGGAGCTCGAGTCAGGCGTCTTCAGTCACGAGGTCCGTTCTGGTCTGACCGGAGCCGCGGACGTCAACGGCGACGGTACCATTACCTACTCGGAGCTGGCAGGCTTCGTGGCGCAAGCGAATCGAGGGATCGTGCGCGAGAACTTGCGGCCCCAGGTTTATTCGAGCGGGCCGCGCGGCGATGAGCAGGCCGGGTTGTTCTCGACTCGCAGCCTCCAGGGCCGGCGGCTCATTCTGGGCGCCAAGCAGGCCCGCATTTGGGTGCGTGGCGAGACCGGCGAGCGACTAGTCGACCTGCACAAGGAGCGCGGGCCTCTCTCTCTGAGCCTTCCTGTGGGGCAGGAGGAGCTTTCGGTGTTCGTCCAGACCGCAGGGGCTAGTCCGGGCTTGCCTCCGACGCTCGAAGAACACCGCGTCGCTGCGGGCTCCGAAGCGGTACAGCTCGGTGAGACACCCGCAGAGAGCCCGCGGATGGCCGCGCGAGGGGACCAGCTGTTCGGAAGCCTGTTCGCAATGCCATATGGTCCAGCGGCCTACACCGTGTACCTCAAGACCAGTCGCGCAGCGCCGGAGCCTGTCTACGGCGTCAAGGACGAGGATATCCAGCGCATGGGCAACTACATCACCGCGCTCGCGGACCTCGAAAAAGAACAACGTCGCGTCAGCGCCATCGTCAACTACAGCTTGGGCGGATTCTTCGCGGCCGGCGCAGTGGTCGGGCAATTCGTGGAGCCCCGAATAGGCGAGGTCGGCTCGATTGCTCTGGGTGGAATCGGTGCCGTTTTCGTGGGCGCCGGTCTCTATGACAGCCTCACCGATGGCCCGAGCGAAAAAGCGCGCCTGACCTTCGAAGAGGAGCTTCGCGCCCAGCAAGGGAACCGCGGTCTCGCCTTCGCGCGCACCGAGAAAAGGCTGCGAGAGGTCGCGCGCGCCGCGCGTAAGGCCCGGCTGTTGGGATTCTGGACGATGGAAGCGGCCGGCGTGGGTTTGGCAACGATGACTACCATCGATATTGCGACCCACCATGGGCGCCCGCCACTCTGGTACGCTCTGACCTATGGGACGGCTGGCTTGATGAGCGGTGCTGGTTTTCTGATACTCAGTGTCGAGACGCCTTCGGAGCGCCTCCTCAGACTTTATCGGGACGACCCCGGCATCAAATTACGTGCGGGCATCTCAGCGTTGCCCTTGGGCGGCATGGGCCTGGGCGTCTCGGGTTCATTCTAGGAAGGAGTTAACTTCATGTGCCGTTTCTCAACCTTCACTCTAGTGACGCACATAACGGCGATCTGCCGGATGGAAGACGACCCTGGCAAGGCTTGAGCTAGCGAGAGCAAACGGACCAATCCAGGTCGCGGCTGGCCGACAGGATGCGGCCGACCAGGCCATAGTCCAGGGCTTCTTGTGCGCTCATCCAGTGATTGCGGTCGGTGTCGCGAGCGATCTTTTCGAGAGGCTGTCCGGTCGCCTCGGCGAAGATGTGGTTCAGGCGTTCACGCATGAGCAGGACTTGACGAGCTTCGATTTCCACGTCGGAGGCCGGCCCGCCAACGCCCCCCAGCGGCTGATGCAGCAGAAAGCGGGTATTCGGCAGGGCCAAGCGGTTCTCGCGCTTCGCGCCGGCGAACACGAGCGCGCCGGCGCTGGCGCACCAGCCCGTGGCAATCGCGTGCACCTCCGCGTCGAGCCAGCGCACGACGTCATGCATCGTATCGCCAGATTCCACATGCCCGCCCGGTGAATTGATCACCAGACGGATCGGATCGCGGCTCTGAGCGGCCAGCGCCAAGAGCTGCGCCGTGACGGACTCGGCCAGCAGTACATTGATTTCGCCGAAGACGAGCACCGTGCGGCTGGCGAACAGGTGCTCCCCCACGAGCTGGATTGGGCCGCGCTTTTCCGCTTCCTCTGGCGGCATTTCGCGCTCGGATTTGCTGGAGATCATGCCCAGAGATGTGAAAGGGCTCGTGGTCCCGCGCCATGCCGGCGGCTCTCCCATCTTGATCCGAGGCTCTCCCTCGTTCGCAAGTGACTGGACGAAGTCGGACAGGGCAGGCAAAATTCGGTCATGCTCTCGGCGAACGCAGTGGTTTCGGTGCAGATCGAGCGCGCGCCCTCGGTGCTTCGAGTTGCCGCACACGCTTCGGATTCGAGCGTCTACGCGACTTTTTCGGGCGGCCCCGATGGCGTCTGGTTTCGTGTCGAGCAGGCGGGCAAGGTGCGCGTTTTTCCGCGCGAGGTGGTGGCCGGCCATCGTGCGCTGTCAGGCCTCCTGCGCCTCATCGCGGACGAGGTCGAGCTGTCGAGGCAGCCCAGCGAGGTCCTGCTGGGGCTGCTGTTTCGTAGCTTGCTGGTCTACATTTCGCGCATGCCCAAGCTCGTGCCGCTGCCGCGTTGGGGGAGACCGATTCGTGACCGGCGCATCGAGCGAGCTCTCGAATTGCTCGACGCCGACCTGTCGAAGTACTGGACAGTCGAGCAACTGGCTCGCGCCGTTGGCCTGTCGCGTCCGGTATTTGCGCGGCAGTTCGTGCGCATGCTCGAGGTTTCGCCGATGCGCTACCTGGCGCGCCGTCGCATGCAGGTCGCGGCTCAGCTCCTGGTCGACACGGACGCCTCGCTTTCCGAAGTCGCCACGCACGTCGGCTATCAATCCGAGTTCGCTTTTGGTCGTGCCTTCAAGCGTCACCACCGTCTCGCTCCGGGCAAGTATCGTCGCCGGCAGACCGTCGCGAGCTCGGACCTCCGCGCCGCCGCTTGAATCATTGGCGCTTGCATTTGGCCATCGTGCCCAATGCGGTCCCACCAGGTAGCGTCCAGCTGCTCAATCTCGCGCTGGCAGTTAGGCAAACCAGACTTGTTTGTACTCGAAGTAGCCGGTCCCCTGAATGGTGGGAACGGCGCGCTAGTGTCCCGAGCTTGTATATTCCGGTCATCCAGGCTATCTGTTGTGGTCTAAGCAAGCGATGCCTACACCTCAAGGTCGCGATTCGAATCCGGACCTCGACCCGCAATGGAGACACGCCGGAAGCATGATGAGAGTCGCAGGACTAGCTTGGGTTTGTGCCTTCATGCTCGGCTGCAGCGACACCAGTGTACTCTCCAACGAACCGGACTTGAGCGAGGCCCGTGCAGGCGTCCCACGCCTCGTGGCAGCGCATGACCGCGGCGAGGCACTGCGGCGTGCGGCGGACGCGTTTCCGCGCTCCGAGGCGCCAGCCTTGTTCGCGGACAGCGCCGAGCTGGGGCTCGGCTCCGGTGTCAGCGCCGATGTGGTGAAGCGGACCTTGCGACTCGTCGATGGAGCCGGCCATATCCAATTGCCCGCGCAGTTCGTGCTCAACCTGACCGAAAAACACCGTCCACGGGTCAACTTGCAGCGTTACCGCCGCCACGGTAGCGGCCACGAGGTCTGGAACGCACGGGTAGAGGATCCCCGCACTACCAGTCTGGTTCGCTATGACAATGCGATTTTCGTGGTCAGTCGTCGTGACAACAAGCTGTACGGGACGGTGGACGTTGCGGCCAGCATCTTCGAGATTCGCCCCACCACGAGTGGCTACACCGTGCAGCAGTCGAAGCGGTTCGATCCCAAAGCTGACTGCGCCTTCCAGCGCGTGCAGCAGCGATCTCTGGCCCTTGAGGGCGCTGATTCACTCCGCACTTCAACAATCACCAAACAGGAAGTTGCTCTGGCTGAGCAGGACGAGTGTGGAGTGTTCGTTCTCGACGTTTTCTTCGGATTCACGCAGAGCGCGGCGGCCGTCGTGAACGACATCGAAGCGCATGCACTGCTGCTCACCGAGACTGCCAACAACGGCATGTTCAACTCGGGCATCGACGACGTGCGGCTGAGAATGGTCGGAGCCGCGACCACTCCCTGGGAACCGGCTGGCGACGGGTTCGACGCCCTCGACGAGGCCCTCGGCATCGGGGACAACTTCCTACAGACCGAAACGAAGACCGCGGGCGCCGACTTCTACGCCATGATCATCTCCCAGGCGGCCGGCTCCGGGCTAGCGTACACACCTGGGCACCAGTCCGCGGTCGGCCCCGATACGAAAGCGTGGCGTCATGAGTGGGGGCACAACGTCGGCAGCGCTCACTGCGCACCCGAAGACGCCATCCGTTCCTACGCGCACGGCTGGGACGCTGGTCCTGGTCATGCGACGCACATGTGCGGCAACGAGTACAACATCTTCTCCACGCCGCTACTGACAATCGACGGTTTCAAGATGGGTGACGAGGCTGTCGCGGATAACACGCGCCTGATCCGCGAGCGCGCCGAGGAGATGGCGAAGCGTGTAGATCACGTCATTCCCTACGAGCCCTGCGCTGGCGGCAACGGCGGGGCCGCGGGCGCGGGCACAGGTGGCGCTATGGGAGGGGGGGTGGGGGGCGACGCGGCGGGCGGGACGAGCGCCGGTGCTGCGGGCACGGGGCTGGCCGGAACTGCGGGCGCGCCAGGTGTTGGTGGCGTCGGAGGAGCCCCCATGAATGGTGCCGGAGCCAGCACGGGCGGCTCGAGCGGCGCTGGCGGCGCCAACCTCACGAGCGGCAGTCCAATCGCCCGCTCGAGCGGGTGCAGCTGCGCGGTGCCAGCTCACCCGTCAGGCGCCAGCTGGCTCTACGGCGTCTTTGCTGCGCTGGCACTTGGGATCGGTAGGAAGCGCCTGCGCGATTATTGCGGGTGACGCCTGTTTTGCGGGCCAGAAGACACAACGCGCAGAACCAAGATCTACAAGACTTGCCCGCCAGGAATCGAATCTCTCCAATATGGCGAGCGTGCTTTGCTCGTGGATCGAGACGTGTGACAATAACCCGCTCGGGTTGCGCGAAGCGCGCTCGGCCTAGCGATCGAGTGTGAAGACAACACTTGTGCGAATGGACACGCTCGGATAAACCAAATACCGCTGGCGCCTGCAGCTTTCCCCCCCGGCCGTGGGCGCCGGCACTATTTCCGCAAACCACAGACACTCGGGGCGTTAGCCGTCCATAGAAGGCGCCGTTCGGGGCACGGTTAGTAGAATGCCAATCATCTAGATAAAATGCCATCATTTATGATGGTGGCGTAGGGGATCAGGGTCTGAGCATCGTCAGGTGGTGCGCGACAAGGCACCGCTCGAGCTGGCAGCGTTGGTTGCCCGGCGCATCAAAGCCCTGCGCGGGGCTCGCGGCCTCACCCAAGACGCGGTGGCCGAGGCGCTGGGGATGGCGGCCAAGAACGTTCAGCGACTCGAGGCTGGTCGTCAGAATCTGACGTTGCAATCGCTTCAGAACATCGCCGACGTGCTCAACGTGGAGCCTTACGAGCTGCTGAGGGAGCCCACCAATATCGCACCGGCCAACCCCGAGCTGATGCTACGCCGCGCCCTGCGCGCCGTCGAACGATTGGGCCACCGTGTGTACGAAGCCGACGCTCCGCGAAGCCGTGAAGCAGTGCCCGTCCTCACGCTGCAGGCTGCCGCAAGCAGCTTTGGCCGGGGACGCGACGTCGAAACGCTGGCTTGGATCAAGATTCAGCGTCTGCGCGCCTCACGCGGCACCAACCGTTTCGTAGCCCAGATCCTCGGCCGCTCGATGTCACCGGGCGTCCCGAGCGGGGCGCTCGCGCTGTTTCGGGCGCCTATCGCCGGCCCCCTCGAGGGGCGTGTCGTATTGGCTCAATGGCGCGACTACGCCGATCCCGAAACCGGCGGGTCCTACGTCCTGAAGCGGTTGAGCTCCGTGGAGCCGCGGCCGACGGGGGGCGTGCGGATCCGGCTCCAATCGGACAACCCGGAATTTCCGCCATTGCTCATCGAGGCCGAGGAGGCGCGGGAGCTGCGCCTTCTGGCCGAGCTCGAGCGCGTTCTCTGGCCCCCGCCACGCAAGTAGCGTCAGCGCTATGCCGCCGCCTTGCGCATGGTACCATCTTATGAGATGGTGCGCGCATGGTCTTCGTTGATTAGGACTGCACGGGAGGCAGCTGGGGTGGCATTTCACCGGTCGAGTCTCGGGTTCTCGCTTTCGCTTTCGCACACGGACAAGTGGCATTGCTACGTTCGGCCTGCGGCGCTGCAAGCCCTGCTCGAAACACCTGGGGCCGTCGAGCTTTTGCTCGACCTGCTGGGCTCTGAAGAAAGCGCCTCGCTCGAGAGCGGCACCCGCGAGCAACAGCTGAGAAGTTTACGGCGCCAAGCCATCCACCTCGCGGTTCGGCCGGACTCGCCTTTCTGTGGGCTATCCATCGAAGAAATTCTGGTGCTGACCGCCTACACGTCGGACTGGTTCGACAAGACGACTTGGAAACGAGAGGTCTCCAGGCATCCTGACGAGCGTGAGATCGAGGCCGCTTGCCGGGAGTGGGTCCACGACCGCACGGCTACGATTCGCACCGGGCAGCAGCTTGGCAGCCAGCGCTTTCGGCTGGTCGGCTATGCGTTCGCCGACTACGTCGCGCCCGAGCAGGTGGTATTTGCGATTGCGTTCTGCCTCAGCGCGCACACGATGGCCCGCGACCTGGATCAGCTTACGGTAGAGGGGGGCTTCGCCCATGAGCTGTATGTCGCGTGCTCACCCGCCACAGCGCTCGACTACCTGGAGCTGAGCTCGCGCTCGGCTGGTGGCACACCGCGCTGGGATGCTTCGGCTCTCGATCGGAGGCTGCGGCGTCTGGGCCTCGGGCTGTTGCTGGTCGAGCGCGAGCGTGTTGCGCTCTGCATGCCCGCTCGCCGCAACAATTCACCCCCCGCCTTGTACGAGGCTCTGCACCTCTTGAAGGCCGCCGAGATCTCCGAGCGTTAGCAGACGGCGATTGTGGATTGGCGGTGTGCAGCTCGTGGGCACGGGCGGCGCGGACAGGTAGCGCGGACAGCGTCTGGTCAAATCTGTCCGGGCTCCCGTGGTGCAAACCGCCGGCTCTGATAGACACGAGCCGCTACAACGCCACGACCGGCCTCAGCTCCACCGACGATGGCAGCGTGCGCGACGAGTCGACCGACGAGATGATCCCGGCAGTCGGCAAGCTGATGACGGACGTGATGGTGATGGCCATGGCCTGCGACCTCACCGCCGTCGGCTCGTTCCAGTGGACCGATACCGAAGCGAAGCACACCTTAGATACCGCGACAGATACCGCGACGCCCCTGGTGTAAAGATCCAACCACCGCGTCAGCCCAGCGTCAGTAGACTGCAGAAAATACAACGCACTAGGAGTGCTGGTGTGAAACACCAGCTGTCGAAATCGGCGGAGCCGCCGCGTAGAGGGGAGGCTCAAAAGCTTGCTTTTTTGAGGGGAGGAGGCGCGTGCCTCCTCCCCCAGGACAGGGATCTAACGAGGGCTGCGCCCTCAGACCAACGAGGCATGTAAAGTCACGACGTTTGATGAGGTTGTGGGAAGGGGCTGCCCCCGCCTCGTCGGTCCTCGCGCTACGCGCTGCGGGCCGCCGGTCCCCCCCAAATCGGCCGCGG
>DATEDZ010000245.1:0-18312 GCA_035281385.1 Polyangiaceae bacterium | reverse complement strand
AACCCCCGCACCCTTTGAGGATGCCGCGGGGCCCGAGCCCTGCTCACTACCCAACGCAGCGGTGGTGGAACTGGCAGACACACCAGCTTGAGGTGCTGGCGCCGTAACTGGCTTGGAGGTTCAAGTCCTCTCCGCTGCACTGAGAAAACAGCCTGATCGGACATCAGGCTGTTTTCTTTTTGGGTCCCGATTTCTGGGGGGCCCCCAGATTTATGGTTTCGAGCGCCGCTCGGAAGGACGGTTTCACGTACCGGGCGGTGGTGCTGAGCAGCTTGTGTCCGACCCGGTACTGGATGCCGACGATGTTCTTGCCCTGCTCGAGCTCGTGCGTCGTCATGGCCGACCGCAGGTGCGAGCCAGCGAAACGCTTGGCTGCCTCTCCTTTGAGGACCTTGGCCGCTGCCGCCTTGATGTGCGGCCGGTAGTCGTGCCAGCCGAAGATCGGTCCGGCGTCCGGGCAGACCGAATCCAACGCTTTTCGGGCCTTCTCGGTGAGCGGGACATCCCGGGCCCAGCGCGCCTTGTCGATCTCGGGCGTGATGCGCAGGACGCGCGAGCCACGCGTGTCGTGCTCGGGTACGCTGATCTTGTCGAGGGTGGACGGCCGTAGTCCAGTCTCGTAGCCCACGACGAAGCGCGCCCGAATTGGGAAGAGCTTGCTGTTCTCTTCCCCGACCATTTCAACTCGGCCGCTAGTATGCCGTGTGGCATACTCCGCGACGCCACGACGCATCCGAATCCGGGGCCGCCCCTGGTCGTGGCCTACGAACGAACCGGGCTGGCGCCGCTTGATCACGCACGGCGCGGCAGGTCTGAGTCGTCCCCATTCGAGACGTCAGAGGGCGGGTCGTTCTTCGCGCGGTCACGGCATAGTGCTTGCGTCCCAGCTGGCTGCCTGTAATGCCACACCGGGCGGTGCGTCAGCAGGACAAGAGCAGCGAAATGGCCCACGAACCTCAGCATCACCCAGCGAGCCACGCCCACCCTGGTACCGATCCGTCGGCGCTCGTCCTGGATCCGGTCTGCGGGATGAAGGTCAATCCGGCCACTGCTCGTGGGGGCAGTTTCGAGCACGCCGGCCACACGTATCACTTCTGCAACCCCAAGTGCCGTGAGCGCTTTGCTGCAGAACCAGAGAAGTTTCTCTCCAACGCTGAGCCAGCGCCGGTCTCCAATGCGCGGCCCAAAGCAGGCAGCGGTGCGATGGCGCCGGTCAATCCGCCTCAAGCCGGTGGCGTCACCTACGTGTGCCCGATGGATCCTGAAGTGCGTTCCGATCAGCCGGGAGCGTGCCCGAAATGCGGCATGGCGCTCGAGGCCGAGCATCCCCAGCTGGCGACACGCACGGAGTGGGTCTGCCCGATGCATCCCGAGATCGTGCGCAGCGAGCCCGGCAGCTGCCCGATCTGCGGCATGGCGCTCGAGCCCCGCACCGTCGCTTTGGATGACCAGGAGAACCCGGAGCTGCGGGACATGTCACGGCGTTTCTGGTTCGCAGTGGCGCTCACCCTGCCGCTGCTCGTGCTCGCCATGGGCGACATGCTGCCGGGTCGGCCAATTTCGAGCCTGATGAGTGGGCGTACGCGCGTCCTTCTCGAGCTCGCGCTCGCGACGCCGATCTGTTTGTGGTCTGCATGGCCGTTCTACGTTCGGGCGGTCAATTCGATCATCAATCGGAGCGTGAACATGTTCACGCTCATCGGTCTCGGCGTGAGCGTGGCGTACGGCTTCAGTGTCGTCGCAACACTGCTGCCCAACATCTTCCCATCCGGCTTCGGGAATCATCACGGTGAAGTCGGAGTCTACTTCGAGGCAGCAGCCGCGATCGTGACGCTCATTCTCCTGGGGCAGGTCCTGGAGCTGCGCGCACGCAGCCGCACTGGCGCGGCGATCCGAAAGCTGCTCGGGCTGTCTCCAAAGACCGCGCGGCGGGTGAGCGAACGAGGCGAAGAGCAGGACGTTCCCCTGGAAAGCATTCAGCCGGGGGAGCTTTTGCGCGTGCGACCTGGCGAGAAGGTACCAGTCGACGGCGTGGTCGTCGAAGGCACGAGCAGCGTCGACGAATCCATGATCAGCGGCGAGCCCATTCCGGTGGAGAAGCACCCCGGCGAACGCGTCGTAGGCGCGACCGTCAACGGTACCGGCAGCCTGTTGATGCGGGCCGAGAAAGTCGGCGCTGAAACGCTGCTGGCGCGCATCGTGAGCATGGTCGCGGAGGCGCAGCGCAGCCGGGCGCCCATTCAACGCCTGGCAGACGTCGTGTCCTCGTACTTCGTGCCGATCGTCATTCTGATCGCAATCCTTACCTTCACTTTGTGGGCCACCTTGGGACCCGAGCCTCGGCTCGCGTATGCCCTGGTCAACGCGGTGGCGGTCTTGATCATCGCCTGCCCCTGTGCGCTGGGGCTCGCCACGCCGATGTCCATCATGGTGGCTACGGGAAAAGGAGCCACGCTCGGAGTGCTGTTCAAGAACGCTGAAGCCATCGAGGTGCTACGCAAGGTCGATACTCTGGTCGTCGACAAGACGGGCACCCTCACGGAGGGCAAACCCAAGCTCGTGAGCGTCGAGACGACTGGCACGGTGGATGAGCGCCGCATGCTAACGCTTGCCGCCGCGCTCGAGCGAAGCAGCGAACACCCGCTCGCAACCGCCATCGTGCGCGGTGCCGAGGAGCGCGGGGCGCCTGCCGTTCGGACCGAGACCTTCGAGTCCGTGACCGGCAAAGGCGTGCGTGGTCTGGTCGAAGGGAGCCAGGTAGCTCTCGGAAACCGAGCGCTGATGCAGGATTTGGGCATCGACGTCGCTGGGCTTGCATCCAGGGCCGATGAGTTGCGACAGGACGCCCAGGGCGTGATGTTCGTTGCCGTTGACGGCAAGCTCGCTGGCATTCTCGGGGTTGCCGACCCCATCAAGGAAACCACCAAGGAAGCAATCGAGCAGCTGCACGAGCAGGGTTTGCGGGTGGTGATGCTCACCGGCGACAGCAAGAAGACGGCTGACGCGGTCGCCAAGAAGCTCGGCATCGATCAGGTAACAGCAGAAGTCCTGCCCGACCAAAAGGCGAGTGTGGTCCGCAAGCTCCAGGAGGAAGGGCGGATCGTTGCGATGGCGGGCGACGGGATCAACGACGCCCCCGCGTTGGCACAAGCCGAGGTCGGCATCGCCATGGGCACCGGGACCGATGTGGCGATGGAAAGCGCTGGCGTCACGCTCGTGCGTGGGGACCTTCGCGGTATCGTTCGAGCACGGCGTCTCAGCCAGAGCACGATTGACAACATTCGCCAGAACCTGTTCTTCGCGTTCGTGTACAACGCGGCGGGTGTGCCCGTCGCAGCCGGCGTGCTCTACCCAGCGTTCGGAGTGCTGCTCAGCCCCATGCTGGCCGCGGCCGCGATGAGCCTTAGCTCCGTCTCCGTCATCGCCAATGCGCTCCGGCTCCGAGCTGCTAAGCTGTGACCTAAATGACCTGCGCCGAGTGCGAACGAGCCGAACAAAGGCCGCGGACTTTGCGGATCAAACGCTGGATTGGCGTCGTGTTCGTCGGCTTGGTAGTTGCCTTCGTCGCTCGCGAGCAACTCCGCACGCCGGCAGCCGTCATGGCCCCAACGCAGCAAAAATCCTCGCACTGAGGCGCAGGACGACTACTTCTCGTGCTCGGGGCTGTGCTGATCGCCCGGCATCTTCGTCCCGTCGGGCATGGTGTGTTCGCCCTCGGCAGGCGGGGGCGAGGCAGGTGCGTCAGCGGGCGGTGGTTCGGGAGTGGCTGCAGGAGGCTCTGGCGGAGGATTGCTCCCTCCGCACGCGATGATTGCAGACAGAATCGTAGCAGCGAGCAGGATGTTCGAAAGACGGCGCATGGCGAATCTCCTCTAGGGACAGGGCCTCGTTACTTGCAATCGGTGGGCCAGATCGGGCATGCACTGGCTCGAAAGAGTCAGCCGAGAGTGAGCACCAACGCAAGTAGTACGAGGGCTAGCCAGCAGGCCCAATAGAGCAGTCTCGACCACCAGGGTAGTACGTCATTCGTCGCGCGCTTTCGAGGCGGTGCTGCGTTGCCATGCCGACAGCGTGCATGACGGAAGCACCGAGAAGGAAGTCGGCGTTACCGTCGTGTTTCGTGCCGTTCCGGGCTTGACCGCCGAGTGGCTGCAGCGCGTGGTCGACTGCCCCTGGCTCGCGCCGCCGCGGTGCCGGAGTGGAGTCGCAACGCCAGCGCTACTTCACCCGCCAGAGAAGCCCATTGGGCTTCGCGCCAACGCTGATCGTGGTCACGACGCTGGCTGTCATTAGGTCTATGATGGAGACGGTGTCCTCCATTTGATTCGAGATGTAAGCCGTCGAGCCGTCATCGTTGAAGGCAATGGCGTGCGCTCCGGCGCCGACCGCGATCTCGCCTGTCGGCTCACCGCCAGACGCCGGGAAGAACACCACTCTGCCGTTCTCCGCATCCGTCACCCAGATCTGATCATCGGGACCAAGAGCCGCCATTCCCGGCATGAAGCCGAGGTCATAGGTGTGCGTGACCTCCAGGGTCATCGTGTCAATCGCGCTGAGCGATTCGGCAGACTCGTTGTCGACGTAGGCCATTCCGTTGGCGCCTTGCCACGCGCCCACGGGATTCTCTTCGACGTCGATGGTTGAGACGACCTGCTTCGTCGCGGCGTCGATCACCGTGACCGAAGCCGAGCCACCGTTGGCGACGAAAGCATAGGCTCCATCTGCGGAGAATGTGACCTCGGCAGGTTGAGCGCCGACCTCGATCGTATCCTCGACCTCGAGCGTTTTCGCATCGAGAACTAGAACGGTTCCGGACGCGGTCATCTGCGATGTCCAGATCTCAGCCCCGTCGGGGGAGAAGATGGCATTGTGGTTCATGGCATCGAGCACACCGGCGCGCAGGGTGGCACCGGTGGCTGCATCGAGCAGCATGACTGCGCCCTTCACGCCATGCCCAGCATGGCCAGACGTCGAGTGGCCCATGCTGAGATCCATACCCGGCACGGCCAGCACCATTTGCGACGCATCAGGGCTCAAGTACAGATGATGAGGGAAACTCGCGTCGCTGAGCTGGATCGTGCTCACAACTTCATCCGCGGCCGTATCGATGACGCTGATGGTGCTGTCACCACCATTGACGACGAGAAGGGCATCGTGGTCGATCGCGGCAACGGGTTCACTGGAAGGACCCTCTGTGGTCGTGCCGCCTCCGGAGTGATGTGCGTCCATGCCGGAGCAACCCAGGACGAAAATCGGTCCGAAGACTCCAAGGAACCGAGCGACAAAGCGTGAGGGGAGGCGCAAGGTCGTTTCCATCGCGGTACTGCAAGCAAACGGCGCGCCGAGGCTAACGCCGGAATGCAACGCAGGTAAGCCCCTTGACATAAATAATCACGCGCTTACTTATTTGGCTGCACGACTCTTCCTGGCGGGAGCTCACGCAGCCGCCCTGCTCCCCATCCTGACTCACACTGAGCACGGCACGCCCGCTCAGGCTTCGACGCCGTCGTTCGTCGACGTTCTCTGGACGGGCCTGGCACCGGAGTGAACGTCCTGACAATGCTCTAGAGGCGTCAGCGTCACTCGACGCACGTCAGGCTCACGCCGGGCGGACAGCACGAGTCCGCGACGGCCTTCGGGAGACAGACGTCCCAGTCACCTCCGTGCGCTGGATTGCCTACATACTGGCAGCGGTGCTGCTCCCGGTCCTGATCGGCGGCATCCGCTTGAACACAACGCTCGCGCGCAAGCCGCCCCCACTCGTGGCGGCGAGCAACGCAGCGCCACCCGCTCCCAAGCCCCGTGATCCAAGCAAACCGACGGTCGCGGTGCTGCTCGGAGCCGACATCACTGAAATCACGGACGCGCTCGGCCCGTACGAGATTTTCGCGCGCGCAGGAATGTTCAATGTCTACGCGGTAGCACCCACACGGGCGTCCACGGCGCTCACCGGCGGGCTGCGGATACGACCGCACTATTCCTTCGCAGAGCTCGATCAACTGCTCGGAGGAGCCGCTCCGCGCATCGTCGTGGCTCCCGACGTACCCAACATCCAGGCCGCCGAGAATCGACCCGTGGTGGAGTGGGTACGACGCAGCGCCCAGGCAGGCGCCATCTCTTTCTCATGGTGCGCGGGGGCCGCCGTGTTGGCGGAAGTCATGTTGTGCCCGACACACTCCGCGAGGCGGTAGCGGAGGGCGAACGCGTCGAGATGCTGCCCCAGGGCACCACCGACCTGCAGTGGATACCTCTCGCCCACCGGGGTGGCTGGCTGAATACAGTCGGCTCAGCGCTCGAGCGGCTTCATCGCAAGGGACTGGTTTTCCCGGCGCAAGGTGTCTCATGCGTACCGGTACATGGCGGCTGTTCCGCGCGAGGAATTCGCAGCGCGGCGGGTGCTCGAAGCCGCAGGCGGTGTGAGAGCGCTTGCCGACAAAGGCGTCCTCACGGCGTTCATCGATCTGGTCGCCGACGTTGACGCATCGGCGCTGGACCGACTGGAGGCGTTGATTGCACAGCGACGTGGAGGCAGGCGGTGAGCACATCCCTCCTACTCTTGTGTGTGAGCGCGGTCGCTGTCGTCGCGTTCGCCGTGTCGGCGCTGGCGTACCCGGCGCTGATGCTGCTCAGGCCCCGGCGTCTTGGACTGACACCACCCGAGGACGTCAAGCTCCGCATCTTGCTGGCGCGCGGTAATCGCGGGGGCGGCCTTGCTCCGACCAAGTTCGCCGAGCTCCTCGACGGCGAGCCCTACGTCACGCTCGTCGACAACGCCATCGCCGAGCCGGTAGCTCGCATCCCAAAGTTGCCCTCGTGGACTGGCTCGAGCGACGCGGCATTCGCACCATCTCTGCGAACATCCATCCTCGCCACGACGCGTTCCAGAGGGTCGCATCGCGAGCTGGGCTGCTACCCACCGATGAAATCCTCGACGGGGAGCAGGTCTGGCGTCGGTCGGAAACGCCAACGGTCAGGTAGCATCAGCGACCGCGCGAAGCGCAGTGGCGGGTATTCACTAGCGGCTCGAGCCGTTAGAGCTCGATCTGCGCTCCGATCTCCATCACGCGGTCGGGCGGAATGTTGAAAAACTTCGTGGCGGGTTGGGCGTTTCTGGACAAAAACGCGAACAAGCCGACGCGCCAGCGTGCCATGCCGGGGTGCTTGGTGGCGATCAGGTTTTCACGACCCAAGAAGAAGGTGACGTGCTCGACACTGCCGATGACGCCGGCCTGCTGGAGCAACTTGGGGGCATCTGGCTGCTCCATGAAGCCATAGCGCCCGACGATGCGCGAGAAACCATGATCCATCTGCTCTACGCTGAAGCGATCTGCCTCAGCGACGCGCGCCTCATCGCCGGTCACTACGGTAAGCAGCACGATGTGCTGGTGCACCACGCGGTTGTGCAGAAAATTGTGCAACATCGCTGGTGGCGTGCCGTCGTGCGTGCTGGTCATGAAGACTGCCGTACCGGGGACGCGCGCCGGTACCTCTACCCGCATGAGCTCGAAGAAGTCGACGAGGGGTAGCAGTTGCTCACGGAAGCGCTGGGCGAGGATCTCGCGGCCGCGCTTCCAGCTCAGCATCGTCACGAAGATGCCGGCACCGACCACTAGCGGAAACCAGCCGCCGTGCTCGATCTTGATAGCGTTGGCGCCCATGAACACCAGCTCGGGCGTCAAGAACAGCAGCGTCACGGCCGTTGCCTTCAACGTGCCCCAACCCCACACGTGGCGCACCCAGAAGTAGGCCAACATACTGGTGATGACCATCGTCAGTGTGACCGCGATGCCGTAGGCGGCCGCCAGGTTGCTCGAGCTCTTGAAGCCGAGCACCAGGCCAATCGTCGCTAGCATCAAAAGCCAGTTCACGAACGGCACGTAGATCTGACCGCGCTCGTGCGCGGAGGTGTGCTGGATCTTCACGCGCGGCAAGAGGCCCAGCATCGTGCCTTGCGACGTCAGGGAGTAGACGCCGGAAATCAGTGCCTGCGAAGCGATCACGGTGGCGGCGGTCGAGAGCGCCACCATCGGATAGAGTGCGAGTGTCGGCACCATGCGGAAGAATGGGTTCTCGACCGCGCTCGGATCCTCGATCAAGAGGGCCCCCTGGCCCAGGTAGTTCATGAGCAACGCCGGCATGACCACGCCGTACCAGGCGAGCCGGATCGGCTTGCGCCCGAAGTGACCCAAGTCGGCGTAGAGGGCCTCGCCACCCGTCACCACCAGCACGACGGCTCCCAGCACCAGGACGCCGACCGTGCCGTTTTCGGCCAGAAAGCGCGCCGCGTACACGGGATTGATGGACCATAGAACGCTCGGGTGCGCGAGCATGCGGTAGAAGCCGAGCCCGAACAGCGACGCAAACCAGAGCAAGGTGATGGGCCCGAAGATCGCGCCGAGCCCCGCGCTGCCACGGCTTTGCATCGCGAACAAGCCAACCAGAATCAAGATGGTCAGCGGGATGACAGCTCGCTCGAGCCCAGGCGCCGCGATCTCGAGACCTTCCACCGCCGACAGCACCGAGATGGCGGGCGTGATCACGCCGTCGCCATAGAGTAGCGCCGCACCGAATACGCCCAGTGCGATCAGCACTGGGTAGACGCGCTTGCCTCGGAGCGGCGCGCTGGCTAGCGACATCAGCGCCAGGATGCCGCCTTCGCCCTTGTTGTCGGCGCGCAGCACGTAGGCCACGTACTTCAGCGACACGATCAGGGTGAGCGCCCAGAAAATGAGAGACAGGACGCCCATGACGTTGCTGGGTGTGAGCGCGATGCCGTGCTGTTTGTTGAAGCACTCGCGCATCGCGTACAGTGGGCTCGTGCCGATGTCGCCGTACACCACTCCGAGCGCAGCCAGGGCCAGCTTGAGCTGGTACGCTCGATCGCTCTCGAGCGGCAGGGTTTGCGTATTAGACATCGAAGTGAGCCGGACGCCCAACGCTTTTCCGTAGGTACTACCGGCGTTATCAAAATTTCGTAAAGACAGGCGAGGTGGGCGGCCGCCGAGCCGACCTGCGCCTAGTGCCGGGGTTGCCGGGCTGCATGACGTGCGACATCTCGGCAGGCCTCGTCGCACTCGTCGAACTGCTGGATAAAGCGCGCCTGGGCGTCGCAGTAGTCCTCCAGGCCTGCGGGGCGCCGAGGTGGATCACAGACAGCCAGGAGTGCGCGGCGTGTGCTCTGGTAGAGCTCGCTGCGTTGCGCAGCTGGGATCTCGCGAATCGCGCTCACCTCTTCCGCGCGGGTTTCGAGCCAAAGCAGAAGTGCGCCCGCGAACGCCAGCAGCAGGCCAATAACCGTGACGACGGTTGCCTTGCGCCGAGCGCGGCGGTCTGCGTCCTGTTCGTCGAGAGCCGACTCGAAGGAGGAGGATTCCGGAGCGCTCGATAGCGTCACACACTTAGTGTGAGGCTCGAAGCATCAAGATTCCATAAATTGTGGGCCGCGTTGCGGCGCGAGCTTGAGCTGACTCAAATCTCGGTGCGCAGTCGATAACCAACACCCGGCTCGGTGGTGAGAAAGCGGGGCCGGCTGGGATTGTCTTCGAGCTTATGACGCAGCTGTCCCATGTAGACCCGCAGGTACTGGGTCTGTTCGCTCGAGTTCGGTCCCCAAACTTCTTTGAGCAGCTGCCGATGCGTGATGACCCGGCCCTCGTACTTGATGAGCGTCGTGAGAAGCTTGTACTCGATGGGGGTGAGGTGCACCTCGCTATCAATCTTCTGGACTTGGCGGCGCACGAGATCCACCTTCACGTCTCCCATCGCGAACTGCGACGCCCCCGATTCGGTGCGGGCCGAGTGCCGCAGCGCGACGCGAATGCGCGCCAGCAGCTCACCGATGCCGAAGGGCTTGGTCAGATAGTCGTCCGCGCCGAGATCGAGCGCCTTGATTTTGTCCTCCTCCTTGCCGCGGGCCGACAGCACGATGATCGGCATCTTGCCCCACTGTCGCAGCCGCTCGGTAACCGCCAGGCCGTCGGTGTCGGGCAACCCGAGGTCGAGCAACACCAGATCGGGATTGCGCGCTGCGGCCTGCGCCAAGCCGTCTTCGCCCGTCTCGGCCTCGAACACCTGGTACCCGCTACTGACCAGCGAGGCCCGCAAGAAACGGCGCATCTGAGCTTCGTCTTCGACGACCAGCAGCGTGGGATTGGGCTCGCTCACCTCACATGCTCCTGGGGAGCGGACTCCGGCGTTTCGGAGGGTGGGACGCTCGGGGGAACGGCGTCGAGCGGAAGGGTGAAACGGAAGCACGCTCCTCCTCCATCACGATTGTGTGCCCAGATCTTGCCGCCGTGCGCAATAGCGATGGCGCGGCAGATCGTGAGACCGAGCCCGACGCCTTCGTGGCTGCCTTCGCGAACGCGGCGCTGGAATTTATCGAATATGCGCTGCTCTTGACCGGATGGGATACCGGGTCCGCGGTCGCTCACCTCGACCGCCACTTCGTTACCGGCTGTCACGGCGCGGACTTCGATTTCACCACCGCTGTATTTGGCCGCGTTCTCGAGCAGGTTGATCAAGAGCTGCTCGAGCAGCACCGCATCGCCAGGCACCAGTGGCAAGTCATTCGGCAGCTCGACCTTCACTTCGCGGGTTCCGAAGCGCGTGTCCAGGTGGTTCAGCGCGCTGCCCACCACTTCCTCGAGCGACAGCCATTCCTTCTTGATGGTAACCGCGCCGGATTCGAGGCGTGTCATGTCGAGTAGATTGCGGATCAAGCGATTGAGTCGTTCGGCTTCCTCAAGAACCGTCTTGAGCAGATCTTGGCGAGCTGCGTCTTCGATCGAGCCTTTGGCCTCGAGCAGCGTGCCCGTGGCCCCCGTGATGACAGCCAGCGGCGTACGCAGGTCGTGGGATACCGAGCTAAGCAGCGAGCTACGGAGCTGCTCGGCCTCGATTTCGTGCCGAGCCTGTTCGGTCTCGATCGCCAGCTTGGCGCGTTCCATGGCGAGCGCCATCTGCGAGGCGAACGCGTCCACGTGCCGGCGCTGCTCCAGTTGGCCGAATCGCTCCGGGTCCTCGGGCACGAGCCCGAGCACGCCGACGCCACCGGACGAACCAAGCAATGGCAGATAGAGCCCCTTCCCGCCCGGCAGGGTGGTGGTTCCGAGGCCAGCCTCACGCTGATTGGCCCAAACCCACTGCGCGATGCTCAAATCCCTTTCCGACGGCTTGCCGATGCTGGCGGAGGCGTAGCTGCGACTCAGCTTGCCCGCGCCGTCTGGCACGAACACGCTCACGCCGCAGCGAAAGACCGTGCCTAGCTGCACGGCGGCCGCCTGGATCACTCGCTCCAAGCCCTGGGCGGCGGCCAGATCGCGGCTGAGCGCGTATAGGCTCGCGGTGCGTTGCTCCCGCTCGCGCGCGGCGCTGGCCTCGTTGCGAATGCGTTGAGTCAGACCGCTGATCACCACCGCCACCACGAACATGACGATGAAGGTCGTTGCATGCCGCAGGTCCCCCACCGCAAACGTGAGGTAGGGTGGGACGAAAAAGAAGTCGAAGGCGGCGACGCTCAGAAAGGCCGCGAAGAGCGAGGCGCCGAAGCCCTCTCTGCTCGACACCAGCATGATGCCGAGCAGGTAGATCATCACCACGTCGGGTAGCTGATCGCGACCGAAGATCAATAGCGAAACGGCAGTGGCGATGGCCGGCGCGCTTGCCGCCACCGCGTAGCTCGGCACATCGGGCAAAGTACCACACTCGGTATCCTAGCTACTTCATGGCGTCGAGCGCCAGGTTGAGATTCAGCACGTTGACATGCGGCTCGCCAATCACTCCTAACGTGCGATCTTGATCGGTCGAGCTCGCGCTCGTAAGGTCTAAGCCCGTGGAAGCAGCCCCAGGCCCCGACGTTGTCGCCGCGCTGCCGTGTGTTAGGGTTGGGGTGCCGGCTGTATCGTCCGCCGCCTCCGACCGTGTTCCCGGTTCTCCGTCGCTTCGTTGCCGTGCTGATCGCGCTGGTGTTCTTCGCGCCCGGCAGCGCGTTCGGGCGCGTGCTCTATGCGTGCAGCATGAGTGGCGAGGTCAGCGCCGGACCCTGTTGTTGTCACAAGGCCAAGGCGCATAAGACGCGCACCGAGAAGGATCAACCGGCACCGACTCGACTCGAGCGGCCGGATTGCTGTGAAGCGAAGGAGCAGCAGCGCGCGACAACGGCCGCCTCGCACGGCGCCGCTGAGGTGCAGGTGCTGGCTGCAGCGCCGAGCACCCTGCTACCGGCCATTGAACCCGCTGCCGCGGCAAGCGATGTGATGCGGCCCCTGCCCCACACAGCTCGCGGTCCACCCGACTCGCTTATCTACCTTACGAACTGTTCGCTCTTGATCTGAGGGAGTCGTGCGCGCGCTGCCCAACGCGGGCGGCGCCGTTTCCTACCCTTTATCTCTGACATGCGCCGGGCAGCGCCGGCGCGCCTCACCGTCTTCGGAGACGTCGGATCATGAGACTGAAATCCATCTGCCTGTTGGGCCTACCACTGGTGTGGGGCCTTTCGATTGGTCACGCCGCGGCGCAAACGACGCCGGAGGCTCGCGCGGCCGCGCAGACCGCGCGAGCGGCTCGCCAGCAAGGCGACGCTCAGGCGGAGCTGGCACCACCCGAGGTCATGCTCGAGATCTGGCGCGTGCCCATGAAGCGGCCGTACGCCGTTGACGACGCCGAGATGATTCGGGTCGGGATCGAGCAGGAGCTTTCGGCACCCGGCGAGCGCTCCTCGATGCGCCGGGCCGCGGGCTTCCGCGCCCAGGCGGCCAAGGCCGAAGGTGAAGTCAGGGCTCGAGCTCTTGCGCTCAGGCTGGCTCACGCACAGGTCGATCACGCTTTTGCGCAGCGGAGCCATCAGGTGCACGTGGCTCACCACCAGCTTTCGCAAAAAACGCTCGAGCTGGCGCGGGCTCGCTACGCTGCGGGTGGCTCACTTGCAGACGTCAGCGCGCTCGAGGTCGAGACCGCGCGCGCCGCCGCGCTGGTCGCCGCGGATGAGGCGCGGGTTCAGACGAGCCAGGCCTTGCTCCAGGCGCTGCGTGGCGCAGGGACCCTCGAGCCTGTACGCGAACGTCCGGAGCTAGCGAGCCTGCGCTCGGCGCGCGACGCGGAGCTTGCAGAAGCTCACGCCGAGCATGCCCGCAGTCGCTGGCCCGATCCGCGTATCGGAGTCTCGTACTTCGCGCCCTCGGGCGAGATGACGGAGCACGGCTTTGGCATTTCGCTCGGGATGAAGCTGCCCTGGCTCTGGGGCGGTCGCGCCAGCTCGCAGCAGGTGGCTGAGAGTCGGTCGCGCGCGCTAGGCCAGGAGCTTGCGGCCAGGAAGCGAGACATCGCCCTCGAAGTCATCGCTGCGCGTGGCGCTGGTGCCGCGGTTCAGAGCGAGCTGGCCGTGCTTCGAGAGCGCGTGCTGCCTGCAACGCTCCGCGCCCGAAAGCTGGCTGAGGGTGCTTACCGAAGCGGGCAAGGGCGTCTCGAAGACGTCTTGCGCGCCGAAGCTCAGCAAGTCGAAACAGAAATGCAGATTGTCGAGCTCGAAACCGAGCTGGCCCATCACAACGCCGATCTCGATTTCGCGCTGGGGCGAAAAACCTCGCGTCCCGCCCATCCGGAGAAGAAACCATGAGCAATGAATCCAATCCGTCTGCCCCCGACGGTCACCTGATACGCTGGATGGCGCGGCTGCGTTGGCTGCTGGTCGTGCTTGCGGCCACGCTGTGCGCGTTTTCGTGGTGGTCGTTCGCGCGAGCCGATCCGCAAGCGACCGCAGCGCCGCGCTTCTATTGTCCGATGCACCCGGAGGTGAAGTCCCACGACCCCGGGGAGTGCCCGATCTGTCACATGACGCTCGAGCCCATTCCGGAAGCGCGGAAGAAGAGCCGGCCCAAGAAACCCACAGCTGCGGCGCCCGCAACGTCCCCGAGCGCGGGTGCGCCCGTGGCCCTACCGCCGGGCGTTTCTCCAGAGCTCCAGCTGCGCCTCGATCGAGTTCAGGCCATCAACGTGAGGACACGCCAGGCGCGGGCGCTACCAGGCCAGGGCAAGCTCTCGGTCCCGGCGGTCGTCGAGGCGCAAGAACGGGGTCGTGCCGAGGTCCACGTGCGAAGTTCTGGTTTCGTCGAGCGCATCGCGGTGCGCGAAGTGGGCGCGCGCGTCAAGGCGGGGCAGGAGCTCTTCTCACTGTACAGCCCGGAGATCTTCCAGGCACAAGCCGAGCTGATCGCGCTCTCGAAGATCGGCGGCCCCAACGACCCCGGCATCGAACGCGCCAAGAAGCGCCTCGAGCTGCTCGGAGTTTCGGGTGCAACGAGCGACAAGCTCGTAGCTTCGGGCACTGCAAATCGAACCGTTCCGGTCAGCGCGCCCATCTCCGGTTATGTCGCGCGCGTGAACGTGGTGCTCGGCTCGTTCGTCAACCCCGATGCGGCGCTGTACGAGATCATCGATCCGTCGCGTGTCTACGTCGTGGCAAGTGTGCCAGAGTCCCGCGCGCCCGAAGTGAAGCTGGGTCAGGAGGCTCAATTCAGCTCGAGCGACCACCAGCTTTCGGGGGTGAGCGCGAAGGTCGATCTGATCTATCCGGAGCTCGACCGCTCCGCTCGGGCGGTTCGGGTCCGGTTCTCGCTCGACAACCCGGAAGGGCGGATCTTGCCCGGTCAATTTGGCAGCGTGCAGCTGGCGCTGGCTGCCGAGCCCAGCGTGGCGGTGCCGCGCGACGCGGTCGTGGATACGGGTCGAGCCGCCTATGTCTTCATCGACGAGGGTGAGGGTCACTTTCGAGCGGCCCCGGTCGAGATCGGTGCCGTCTTGCCGGACGACGAAATCGAGATTCGCCGCGGGGTCTCCGCTCAGGAGAGCGTCGTTTCTGGAGCCGCGTTCCTGATTGACTCGGAAAGCCGGCTCCGCGCCGCCGTGGCGCCAGCCGAATGACGGAAACAGCATGATCGCGCGCATCATCGACTGGTCCGCCCGCCATCGCTGGCTGGTGATCCTCGCCTACCTCGGCGTGATTTTGGCCGCCCGCGAGGCGATCCGGAAGGTGCCGCTCGACGCCATTCCAGATCTCTCCGATCCGCAGGTCATCGTCTTCACCGAGTGGCGCGGTCGCTCACCCACCTTGATCGAGGATCAGGTCACGTTTCCGATCTCGTCAGCGCTGCTTTCCGCGCCGCGCGTCACGGCGGTGCGCGGCTTCTCGATGTTTGGGATGTCCTTCGTGTATGCGCTGTTCGAAGACGGCACCGATCCGTACTGGGCGCGTTCGCGGGTGCTCGAGTACCTAAGCGGCATCCAGGGCCGGCTACCGTCGGGGGTAACTCCCACCCTCGGACCTGATGCGACGGGAATCGGCTGGGTCTACAGCTACGCGCTCGTCGACAAGAGCGGGCGGCTAGATCTTTCGGAGCAGCGCGCGCTTCAGGACTACACGCTCCGTCCTGCGCTCGAGAGTGTGCCAGGCGTGGCCCAGGTGGCGAGCGTCGGCGGTTACGAGCGCCAGTACCAGGTGCTCCTGGATCCGGAGCGCTTGCGCGCCCTGGACGTGACGGTATCGGACGTCGCCGACGCAGTCCGGCAGTCGACCGGAGAAGTCGGCGCACGAAGCCTCGAGCTGAGCGGCCGCGAGTATGCGGTGCGGGGGCGAGCACAGCTCCGCAGCTTGGAAGAGCTGGGCGACGCGGCGATTCGCGCCGGTCCCACCGGTACGCCGGTTCGAGTCCGGGACGTGGGCAGCGTGCGGCTGGGTGGTGACGTGCGACGCGGTCTGGCCGATCTCGACGGACAGGGCGAGGCGGTGGGAGCGATCGTGATCTCCCGCTACGGCGAGAACGCTTTGAGCGTCATCGAGCGCGTCGAGCAAAGGCTGGCCAGCCTGAAAGGCAGTCTTCCAAAAGGGGTCGAGGTCGTTCCAACCTACGACCGCTCGAGCCTGATCGAGCGAGCCATGCGCACTCTGAAAAGCGCGCTGATCGAAGAAATGATCGTGGTAAGCCTGGTGATCCTGGTGTTCCTGCTCCACTTGCGGAGCGCCGCGCTGCCGATCATCAGCCTGCCGCTGGCCGTAGCAACGGCCTTCATCCCGATGTGGCTATTCGGGGTGCCGGCCACGATCATGAGCCTCGGCGGTATCGCCATCGCGATTGGCGCCACCGTGGACGCCGAGATCGTGATGATCGAAGCCTGCCACAAGAAGCTCGAGCACGTGCCGCCGGGCCTTTCGGCGCTCGAGCGGGCCAAGCTGCTGGCCGAGGCCGCCAAGGAGGTCACGCCGGCGATCTTCTTCTCACTGTTGATCATCGCCGCCTCCTTCATCCCCGTCTTCGGGCTCAGCGGTCAGGCAGGGCGGCTGTTTCGCCCGCTCGCCTTCACCAAGACGTTCGTGATGCTGTCGGCGGCGCTGCTCAGCATCACGCTGGCGCCAGCGCTGCGTGACTTGCTGCTTCGGGGAAGGATCCGTTCCGAGACCAATCACCCCGTCTCGCGCCTGATCATCCGCCTCTACGAGCCGTTCGTGCGCATCGCCTTGCGACGACCTCTCACCACGCTGTCGATCGGCCTATTCGCCGTCCTGTCGGCGATTCCACTGTTCTTCAGACTCGGCAGCGAATTCATGCCGCCGCTCAATGAAGGTGACCTGCTGTACATGCCCACCACCATGCCCTCCATTTCGATCGAGGAGGCCAAGCGCCAGCTCGAGCTGCAGGACGCGGCGCTGCGCAAGTTCCCGGAGGTCAGGCGTGTCTTCGGCAAGATCGGGCGCGCCGAGACACCGACCGATCCAGCACCCTTGTCCATGGTCGAGACGGTCGTCGAGCTCCATGCGCCCGAGGCCTGGCCCAAGCAGAAGGTCGCGCGCTTCTTCTCGTCGTGGCCCGATCCACTGCGGCGTGCGCTCGGCTTGGTTTGGCCGGAGCAGCGGCTCGAAACCTGGGCAGAGCTGGTTCAGAAGCTCAATGCTTCCCTGCAATTCCCTGGCTGGACCAACGCTTTCACGATGCCGATCAAGACACGCATCGACATGCTCACCACCGGCGTGCGCACACCGGTGGGCGTGAAGGTATCGGGCGCAGATCTTGCGGCCATCGAGCGAACGGGAGCTGAGCTCGAGGCGGTGCTGCGCGACGTCCCGGGCGCACGCGGCGTGATTTACGAACGGTCGCTCGGCGGCAGCTACGTCGACATCGTGCCGCGCCGCGAGGCGCTGGCTCGCTATGCGCTTCCGGTGCAGAAGCTGCTGGATGATGTCGAAACCGCGGTGGGCGGCGAGCCCGTGGCGACGACGCTCGACGGGCGGCGCCGGCTCTCCATCAGCGTCCGCTTCAAGGAGGACTTTCGCGCGACGCCGGAAGCCATCGCGCTCCTGCCGGTTCGTGCCCCGGACGGAGCCTATCTGCTGCTCGGTGACCTGGCTGAGGTGAAGGTGAGCGAGGGGCCTCCCATGCTGCGCAGTGAAGCAGGGGCGCTTGCTGGCTATGTTTACGTGGACATGGACGAACGCCGCGATCTGGCGAGCTTCGTCGAAGATGCCCAGGCCGCGGTCGAACGGGCGCGAGCCGCCGGAAAAGTCCACCTGGAGCCCGGACAATACCTGAGCTGGACCGGACAGTACGAACAACTGTCACTGATGCGGGAGCGGATGAAGCTGCTCGTCCCCCTGGCGCTCGGCGTTGTGCTGCTGCTTCTCTACGCGCAGTTTCGCAACCTGACCGAGGTCGCGATCGTGATGCTTTCGATCCCGTTCGCCCTGGTCGGGAGCTTCTGGCTGCTCTATCTCCTCGATTACCGACTTTCCACGGCGGTCTGGGTGGGCGTGATCGCGCTCGTCGGCCTCGCAACCCAAACCGGTGTGGTCATGATCCTCTACATCGACCAAGCGTTCGAACGCCGGCTGAACCGCGGAGAGATCCAGTCCCTCGACGACATCATCGAAGCCCACTCGGAGGGGACGGTAAAGCGCGTGCGGCCCAAGCTGATGACCGTCGCGACGATGCTCATCGGCCTCTTGCCCCTACTCTGGGCGACCGGTAGCGGCGCGGACGTGATGAAGCGCATCGCCGCACCCATGGTCGGCGGCCTCATCTCCAGCGCCTTCCTCACCCTCGAGCTAATTCCGGTGGTCTACACCTACTGGCGCTACTCGCAATTGCGGAAAGCCCAGCACCGCGGAGTCCCGCTAGCTCAGCTTCTAACGAGGGCTGCGCCCTCAGACCAACGAGGCATGTAAAGTCACGACGTTTGATGAGGTTGTGGGAAGGGGCTGCCCCCGCCTCGTCGGTCCTCGCGCTACGCGCTGCGGGCCGCCGGTCCCCCCCAAATCGGCCGCGG
>DATEDZ010000244.1:0-49870 GCA_035281385.1 Polyangiaceae bacterium | reverse complement strand
ACCAGCAGCTCGCCGCCGCCGGAGACGGGCCGCCCAGTGGTGAAGTTCAGCGCGTCGACCGAGTCCTGCTCCGCCTCCGTCACTTCGGGCGCGGGACTGCACTGTGCGCCGAGTGCCGCCCCGATGGCCTGGCCGGCCACGCGGTTGCCATCGTTGGCATTGACGGTCGTGTCCAAGATCACGATTACCTTGCCGATGCCGCACAGGTTGGCGAGCGTCGTGTCGTAGCAGCTCACGCAGGGTCCTGCGCCTGCGCCGCCCGCGCCATCGGCGCCGCCTGCTCCACCCCCGCCGTCATCGCAGCTGGTTTTTCCGCAGAATTGGCCGGCGCTGCAGCCCGCGCCGCAGCTGCCGCAGTGATTGGCGTCGGTCTCGACCTCGACGCAGTGCAGGGAACAACAGGTGAGCCCCGTGCCGCAAGCGGCCTGCTGTCCTTCTTGTCCTGCGGTGCAGGCCGCGCTGCATTCGCCATTGTTGCAGACGTCGTCACCGGTGCACTCATCGTCGCTGATGCAGCTTTTGCAGTTGTGATCCGCTCCGCAAATGCCGCTGGCACAATCGGGGGCTGCATCGGTGACGCCGCCCGTGCCCAACGTGTCGTCCTTGCAGCCCGCGACGCAGGCATTGGCTTCGGTGCAGTACTCGCCGATCGGACACTGGTCGTCGCTAGCCAAACAATCCACGCACGTTCCGTCTTCGAGGCAGAAACCGCTCGCGCAGCCAGGGCATGTCGACTCTGCGCTGCCGCCCTCACCACCGGCGCCGCCGACCACGCTGACCTTCCCGCCGCTGCCGCCCTTGCCCGAGCTGCCGCCCTGGCCGCTCTTACCGCCGCTCGTCGCTTCGCCGCCTTCACCGGCCTGGCTGGTCTTGCCGCCACCGCCGTTGCCGTTCGATTCCGAGTCGGAACACGCCGCGCCGGCCAGCATCGCACTGAATAACGCCACCCCGAACCCTTGCAATCTTCCAAGCATGAGCAGCTCCGCGGAGAAGATTAGCGAAAATTCCGTCGAAATGGGAGTGACTTGCTGGCGCTCCGGAATTTTGCACGCATCCAGGAACGCTTGAGGGAGCTGGCACGATGGTGCTGCAATTGCGACGCTCCACACGGGGTGTGCGGTGTATGTTCCGGCCCGCGCTCGCCGCGCGTCTGGATGGTCATCTCGCTTCGTAGCTCTTTTTCCAGCCTGGGTGCCGCGTGCTGGTTCGCGTTCGCGCTTCTGCTGGTCACGGGTACGGCTGCCGCCGAGCTCAAGGACGCGGCGGTCAGGGAGCAGGCCAAGCTGGCCATGGAGGATGACTACCTGGCGACGCGCTTCAAACAGGCCGAGCAAAAGCTGAAGAAAGCGATCGGCACCTGTGGAAAGAAGAAATGCTCGAACACGCTTCAGGCTCAGCTGCGCGCCGACCTGGCTGTCGTCTACATCGCGGGGCTGAAGAAGCCGGACAAGGGCAAGCGGCAACTCAAGGAAGCGCTCGAGATTGACCCTGCCGTACAGGTCGATCCCAACTACTCCACGCCCGAGGTCGACGCGGCCTTCCTGTCCCTGGGCGGCGTGAAGGAAGACCCCATGGACGAGGAGAGGGAGGCGGCCGCGGCGGCCGCGGCGGCCGCCGCGGCGGAAGAGGCCAAGCGCGCAAGAGCTGCAGCAGCCGCCCCTCGCAACTGGTTCGCACTCGCGCTACAGCAGGAATTCCTGATGTACGAGGCGCAGCGCGGCGTCTGCTCCGGAGCCGAGCAATACGAGTGCTTTCGCGGGGCGACGAGCTACCGCATGGTGTACCCGCAAGCCGGTAACGAGATCAACACCGGCTTCGGGCTTGCCACGCGCCGCGTTTTGTTCGGTTACGAGCGGGTCTTCTTGGGCAGGATCAGCGCGGGCGGTCGCATCGGTTTCGCTTTCGGAGGCAGACCCAACACCACCATCGGCACTCATCCTGGTTTCAACCCCCTGCACCTTGAGCTGCGCGGCAGCTACTGGTTCGGCAAAGCGCCGTTCGAGCGCAAGGGGCTACGACCTTACGCGGGGCTGGCGGCAGGGTTCGGTGAAGTCAACGGCAGTGCCGCGGTCTACGTGTACCCGAGCGAGGCGCACTATCGGGCTGGTCAATACCTTCCGGTCGACGCATGGCGCAAGACGGGTGCGGCATTCGTGAGCATTCATGGCGGAGTCGCGCACGCGCTCCATCCGAGTCACGCCGTCGCGCTCGAGATCCGCCTGCTGCAGATGTTGGGCGACAGCGCGCTCGGTGCTGCCGCCAGCTTGGGCTATTCGTTTGGGCTCTAACCAAAATGCCGCGGCGTAACGTCGTCACGCTACTTTGACAGTCAAGGTGTGAAGCGACGGCGCTGGCCCTGGGGCGCCAGCACCCAAACAAACCGAGTGCATTTTTGCACTGCGCGAAAGTCAGGACTTTTCCTGGCCTCGAGGCGCGTCGTCTTCTAACAATAGGGTGATGCGGTCCTTCACCGGACGCCTTGCCCTGATCGGGTGGGCCCTTTGCTTAACGTGCTGCGTCGATGGCTCGACCATGGATGCGCCCGTGCTCGCTTCGAGCGCGGGGGCCGCTGGTAGCCCCGGCAGTGCGGGCCAGGTCAGCGGCGGCGAGCTGAACGGTGGCGCGGGCGGCACCAGCAGCCAGCCTGTTGACTGTTCGAGCTACGTCGATCACGGCACCTGGAAGCTGCGGGTCACCATCAAAAACGAGATGACCCAGACGCTCTACCTGGGTCAACCAAACACGAGCTGCGAGCCACAGCGCTTGTTCAAGGTGGAGGATGGCGCGCGCACGGAGCTGCCCAGCCTGGATAGCTGTCACACCTCGTGTCAGGCCATGATGACGACCGGCCCCACGACTTGCCCGACGGTTTGCGCCACACCTGCTTCGGTCACGCTCGAGCCTGGCCAACAAATCCAGATACCCTGGGACGGACGCTTCGGTGTGGACCAGACGCTGCCCGCGCAATGCCTCAAGCCCGGCACGGTCGCGCCGGCCAGCTGTGTGCAGGCGCAACGCGTCGAGGCCAATGCCTTCACGTTCTCGGCGCAAGCTGGCACGCAGCGTGAGTGCCTGCAGCCCGGCGGCAGCTGCACCTGCACGCCCAACGCGAACGGCGGCTGCACCAGCATGGGCAGCACGATCGGCGGGACCATCTACACCAGCGAGTACTTCCTCAAGCTCGAGCCGGGCGAGCCGAGCCCCAGCGGCGAGCCGCCTTACATCGGTATCCTGTTTCGAGACGAGATGTAGTCCGCCGCCCGCGACCTAGCGGCGTTAGGGACACGAAATGCGGACGGAGAGGCGCTTGCCGGTCGCTCGCAGCCTTTCACAAGCCTCGCCTGCGATCTCGAGATGACGACGGTCCTTCAGTCGGAAGCCGTCGGGATGCCCAAAGCTGAGCGGCTTGCCGTCGAGCACGACCTGGCTCGAGGCGAGCTCGTCGAGGCTCACGTTGCGCTCGAGCTCCACCTCGCACAGTGGGACGCGCGCCAGGATATCGCGCAGCTGTTTCGTCAGGCCTTCCACGCTGCCCGCGGCCTGGAAGGGCTGTGCCGCGTCGAGCGAGACACCGTAGACCGCGTCGAGCGGCTTGCCCTGGCCGGCGTTGGCCAGCTGCTGCAGCTTGTCGCCCGAAATGTCGGTCGAGATGCCGAGCACGTAGAAGTCGATACCCGCGACGTAGGCTGCGGTGGCACCCGAAATGGCTTGCGGTTGGCCATCCTGAGGATCCGGCTGCTCGCAGGTGTCGGGATCACCGTCGGTGACGAGCAGGATCACTTCGGGCCCGCGTCGGGTGGCGCTCTCGATCCTTCGCACCACCTCCAAAATGGCGGGACCGGTCGGGGTATCGTCGTCGGGCCACATCGAATCGTAGAGCGCGACGATGGCTTCGTAGTTGTTGGTTGCCGAACGCACCTCGTTCAAGATTGGGCACGTGCCGGAAGAGAAACCGTTGTGGCTCGTGTAGAAGACGAGCCCGAAGCGTTGACTCTGCTGCAGGCTTGGCACGACGCCGCTCAGCGGATCGAGCAGCGCCTGGCGCACGACTGACCAGCGCGTGTCCACGCTTTCTTCGAGCGGATAACCTTCGGCCATGCTGGCCGATTGATCGACGAGCAGCGTCACGTTCGGGCGCAGCTCATCGATGGTCAGGTTGACTGATTCGCACGGTGGACCCAGTGGCTGCATCGGTTGCACGGGCGCGCTGCCGCCGGCGGCCATGGGCGGCTGCTCCCGAGCGGGCGGCTCCTCCATCACGACAGGCGGATCCTCGGGGATGCTCGGCGACCCGGAGCGCGATGGCGGAGCCTGGCCCGGATCCAGAGTGGACCGGCTACCGCAAGCTCCGAGCGCCAGCAGCGCGCCCCAAGCGGCCGCCAGCAACCCGGGACCAACGCGACATCGTCCGAGCATTTTCGTGACATCGCACGCTCCGCGGCCAGCCGCAACGGACCGAACGCGGGCTCGATGTCGTTCTGACGCTGGGCGGTTCTGCCCGGGTCACCAAACTACGTGGACCCTCCATGCGACAGCTGCGACAACCAGTCATCGCCGACCAGAGGCAACAGCTCGGTGTTACCACCTTTCAGGATGACACCCATGTTGATGAAGCCCGACGAGAGCAGCAGGGCTCCAGTCGCGTACTGACCGCGCTTTTCGAGGTGCCCGCGCACGCGCAGGCGGCCGCTTCGCCCGTCTATTCGGCTCAAGGCGGCTCGGTTGCCCGCGATGTCGAGCTGGGCGCGGGCCTCGAGGCCCTCCAGGTCGAGCGCCGCGTCGCTCACCTTCCGCGTCAGGTCGCCCACCACGAGCGGCAAGAGCGCTGCGGCGGAAGATGCACGCACGTGAAGCAGACCTCGCGCGCTGGGTGAGGCGCCCGGCGTGATTCGAAGGCCCGCAGCCTCGAGCGCTAGGCCGAAGGGCTTGCTACGCTCGCCGCCACTCTCGAGGGTGGTTTGGTTGAGCTCCAGCTGGAGCTCGCGCGCCTGAAGCTCGCGTTCCCCGGCGCCGCGCGCCAACGTGAGACTCCCCGAGACCGCGGTTTGAATCACCAGAGCGTCGTGGCGCAGCCCGAGGTCGGGTGAGCTGAAGCTGGCACGACCCAGCAGCGCGCCCTGGCTGTCGTGCGCCACCGAGAGCTGCGCGCTGGCCTGACCGGTGAGCTTCGTGCCCTGGGTTTGGAACCAGGTCAGCGAGGGCGCGCGGGCATTTTTCGCCGCAAGTTGGCCGTCGCCGACCGCCATGTCCGAGCTGAGGTCGACCGCATCGAGCAGCAGCCCGGCGGCTACTCCCTCCAAGATGGGGCCCGGCGCGCCCTGGCGCCGCGTCTCGGTGACGAAGCGTGGGGCGCTCACGGCGAGCGACAGGCGATCGGAGGTAGGGCCCTCGGACCGGCCCAAGCTCACGGTCACGTCACCCGCCAGCTCTGCCGCCGGGTGAATGAGCCTGAGCGGCGTCGCCAGCAGGCTGATGTTGCTGCCAGGCATGACCTTGCCTTTCTCGATCTGCAGCGCGAGTTGCCATGATGCGTCCCCCGAGTAGCGGAGGGGGCCGAACCGCGCCAGGTATGCTCGCAAGAAGTCGAGCTTGCCGCGCGATAGCTTGACGTCCATTTGCGTCGAGATCTCTCGGAAGACCTGCCGGCCCTCGGTGGCCTGGATCGAGTAATCCGGAACTTGGCAGTCGATGCGCCCGCTCACCTGCTCCGCCACCACGTGCTCGCCGAGCGTGAGCCGTGCGCGCTCGAGCCGCAGCGTCGCTGGCAAGACCTGCACCCAGCGTGTCGGCCGCACCACGAACGAGCCTGCCACCGAGGCTTCGCCGCGGAAGCGATACTCCATGACCCACAGCTCGCTGACGTCTGCCGCGACGTTTTCGATGCGTACCTCCCAGAGCTCGGCTGCTTCTTCGTCGGAAACACCGGCGGGCCGGATGCCCACGTAGTAGGGCGGATCGGCGAAGCCGCGGATCGGTGGGTAAGCGGCCACCCGCTCGGCGTCGTCGCCCACCACCAGCAGCTTGTGGCGCATGCGAAAGCGCGTGCCCTCGGCTTCGAGCCGCGTGACGCGAAAGCGTTTCAGCAAGAGGTCGCTCAAGCTGATGTCGACCTGCGCTCGGTCGAACGCGACTTCGAACTGTACGTTGTAGTCCTCGACTCGCACCGCCAGATCGGAGACTTCTACGCGACCCGGCCAGAGCGTGTAGGCACGGCCGTAGTCCAGGTGAAACCCCTCGGCCGACGCGACTGCTTGCTTGATCAGCCCCGACCGTACCACCAGGTTGCCGGTCGCGAGATACAGCAGCTCGAGAGCGAGCAGTACCGCCACCACGCGCTTCAGCACGATGGCGAGATCGCGCGCGCGACGTCCAGGCAGCATCGAAGGGCGCGCTGCATCAAGCGTGCCGCCGGCGTTGCCTCAGAAGTGACCTGAGTTTTCGCGTCGACGCGCCGGCTGCGACATTCTTGCGAGCATCAGGAGGCACATCGGGTATTGCTGCCGCATGCACGAGCGTGGCCACGCCCAGGCGAAGCCAGCGGCTCGGCTTCGGAAAGTCGGGTGGCTACCGAGGCGAACGGCACGATGTGACGAATCATGAGGCACGCGCCGCCCCGCTTCGCCGAGGTGAGCTCGGCGAAAGCTTTCCCCGCCCGGTGGGCCAGCGCGCAGTGAATCGCTCCTTTTGTAGCTCCACGTCATTGTCCGGCGTAGCGGGTCTTGACCCGGGGCCGGCTCAACTCCACATGGGCGAGGCGTTTCGATGAGCAAAGTCGCTTCCTTGCCGTCCGGCTCCGAGCTCCTGGGTTCCGAGCCTCCCGCTTCTGGCCTCGTGGCTGTGGACGCCGAGGCCGCTCGTCTGCCGTTCGACCTCAAAGCGCAGTTCTGGCGTCACCGCAGGCGCTACTTGCTCGGGTTCTTCTTGCTCGCCACCTATCAGTACGCCCAGTACTGGTTGGATACACGCCTCAAGCTCGCGGTGGATCTGGCGCTGGCTCGCTATGCTCAGGCCGCGGTCGAGCTCGGCATTTGGATGATTGTCGTGGCGCTGGTGGCGTTCGTGGTGAGGGTGCTGTCGCGGATTGCCGTCTTCAATGCTGGTCGCAATGCCGAATACGAGCTACGGCGGATCCTTTCAGCCAAGTTGCTCACGCTCGGGCCCTCGTTCTACCGCCGCATGAACACCGGCGAAATCATGAGCCGGGTCACCAACGACTTGACCCAGCTCAGGCTACTGCTCGGGTTCGGTGTCTTGAACGTGATCAACACCGTGCTGGCGCTGATCAGTGCCTTGTGTGTGCTGATCCCGATGTCGGGCAAATTGACGTTGGCTGCGCTCGTGCCCCTGCCGTTGCTGCTGCTGGTGACGCGCGGGTTCTCGGGTCAATTCTTTACACGCACGCGCGACGCGCAAGCCGCGCTGGGTGAAATGAGCGGTCGCGTCCAGGCAAGCGTGGCGGGCGTTCGTGTGGTGCGATCATTCGCGCTCGAAGAACGTGAAGCGGAGGCATTCGAGGAGACCAATCAGAAGTATCTCGACAAGAGCCTGGGACTAGCGCGCTTGCGCGGCTCGATGATGCCGATTTTGCAAATCATGCTTTCGGCGGGCGTGCTCGTGGTGTTCTGGTACGGCGGCCATCTGGTGATGACGAAGCAGCTCGAGCCGTCGGCTTTCTTGGCGTTCCTGCGGGCGCTGGGCAGGCTGACTTGGCCGTTCATGTCATTGGGTTTCATCGTCGGCATCTTGCAGCGTGGCCGCGCGTCGTATTCGCGATTGGTCGAGATCCACAAGTCCGAGCCCGATATCAGCGACGGGCGGATTCAGCCTCGCGAGCTGCCACGGGGCCTGCAGGTGAAGAACCTGAGCTTTTCCTATGATCAGCGTCCGGTGCTCGAGAATGTCTCGTTCGAGCTTCCGGCAGGCAAGTCATTGGCGATTGTCGGTCGCACCGGCGGCGGCAAGTCCACGCTCGCGCTGCTCTTGGCGCGCCTGCTTCCAACGCCTATAGGCTGTGTGTTCTTGGGCGATCACGACGTGTGCGACTTGCCGCTCACTACGGTCCGTCAAGTCATCGGCTACGCGCAACAGAATGCCTTTCTGTTCAGTACCACTGTCGGTCGCAACATCGCTTTTAGTCTCGACGATCCAGACTCCGCCGAGGCCAGTGAGCGGGCGCATCGCGCCGCCGCGGAGGCGCGGATTGCCGAGGAAGTTGGCGAGCTGCCGGACGGTTTCGACACGGTCGTCGGCGAGCGTGGCGTTCAGCTATCTGGCGGCCAGAAGCAACGGGTGGCGCTGGCCGCGGCATTCGTGGCCGAACCGCAGATCCTGATCTTGGACGATCCGCTGAGCGCGGTCGACGCGCGCACCGAACGCGGGATTCTGGATGCCATCGATCGGCAGCGTCGTGCGCGTTCGCTGATCCTCATCACCCACCGCGTGGCTGCGGCCGCGCACTGCGATCACATTCTGGTGCTGGATCAGGGCCGCATCGTGGAGAGTGGGACCCACGAAGAGCTACGCAGAGCCGGCGGTCAATATGCGGTCTTCGCCGAGGAGCAGCGCATCGAACGCGAGCTTCAGGCACTCGAGGGCGAACCAATCGATGACGACCCCGCCCCACCAGGGATGCAGGGAGCCAGCCCATGAGCATTGCCCCGCAGTCAATGCCGTCCAAGCAGGGGCGAAACACGCGCGCTGCTCAAACCGTCAAGGCGTTCCACGAGGACGAGCGCTACGGTAAAGCCTACGACGCCAAGTTGGTCGCCAAGATGTGGCCCTACTTGAAGCCGTATCAGGCGCTGCTCTGGCTTTCCCTACTGGTCATCATCGTGACGTCCGCCGGCACACTGGTGCGCCCGCTGATCATGCGCGACACGCTGGATCACGGCGTCATGGCCGGCAACGCCGAGCTGCTCATGCGTGGCGGCTTGTTGCTCGCCGCAGTGCTGCTGGTCGAGCAGGTGCTCGGTTTCGCGCAAATGTATGCCATGCAGTTGGCAGGAGCGCGGGCCATGTCGGATTTGCGCCGGACCGTGTTTCGCTTTTTGCATCGACAACGGCTGGGCTTCTTCGACCGGCAACTCGTGGGCAAGCTGGTTTCACGCGTGACCAATGACGTGGACGCCATGCTCGAGTTGTTCGCGTCTGGCGCTCTGCTGTCGATCGGAGATTTGATCAAGCTGATCGGCATCGTGGTGCTGATGCTCAGCTTGAATCCGCGCTTGGCGGGTGTCGCCTTCGTCGGTGTTCCGCCAGTGGCCTTTTTGGTGTTCTTCGTACGGCGTCGCATGCGCGAGGCGTTCCGCTCGATTCGCAGCAACACGGCGCGCATGAACGCCACCACCAGTGAGCAGGTCACCGGCATGACCGTGATCCAGGCTTTCGGTCGTCAGCAGGCAGCAGCACGGGAATTCGACGAGGTCAATTCGGCCTATCGAGATGCCAACAATGCCGCCATCAAGTGGGACGCCATCCAGGATGCTGCGATCGATACGGTGGGGGCGATCTGTGTGGCCTCCATGATCGTGGCCTTCGGAGACCAACCTGTCAGCTTCGGCACGCTCGTGGCTTTCACGGTCTACATCAAGGAATTCTTCGATCCGATCAGCGCGCTGGCACAGCGCTACACACTGCTGCAGAGCGCCATGGCTGGTGCCGAGCGCGTGTTCGGGTTGCTCGAGGCTCCGGACGCCGATTGTCCGCCGCAGGACGAGGGTGAGGCGGGCGATGCGATCTTCGATGTCGAGCTCGAGCACGTGGACTTCGAGTACAAGCCTGGCGTGCCGGTGCTGCGCGACGTGTCTTTCGCAGTGCCGCGCGGCGAGAGGGTAGCGCTGGTCGGTCCGACTGGCTCCGGCAAGACCACCATCACGGCGCTGCTGCTCCGGCTCTATGAGATCTCTGCGGGCGCGGTGCGGATTCGGGGCCAGGACGTGCGGCGCTACGATCGCGAATCGTTGCGGCGGCTATTCGCGGTCGTGCCGCAGGACGTCTACCTGTTTCCCGGCACGGTCATGAGCAACGTGGCGGCGGGTGAGACGCCGGATCCGGAGCGGGTCGAGGCCGTGCTGCGGCGGCTGGGCGCGTATGAAGTGTTCGCGCGACGTGAGCAGGGCCTCGACACGCCCGTGCTCGAGCAGGGCAAAAACTTCTCGACCGGGGAACGCCAGCTGATCGCCTTCGCTCGCGCGCTTTACCGCGACGCGCCGATCCTCATCCTCGATGAAGCTACGGCCAGCATCGACAGCGACACCGAAGCCCGTCTGTCCCGCGCCCTGGTCGAGCTGATCAAGGGCCGCACCGCGATCGTGATCGCCCATCGGCTGAGCACCGTGCGAGCTGCGGATCGCATCCTGGTTTTGCAGCGTGGCCGCCTGGTCGAGCAGGGTAATCACGAAGAGCTCATCGCGCGCGGGGGCCTTTACGCGCGCCTCCACGAGCTGCAGTTCTCGCGCAGCGAGCACGCCTCCAGCAGCCCGCTGCATGCCGCGCCCCCGGTTCCAGCGGAATAACCTCGCGGATTGCGTGCCGGAGCCGGGGGGATTTCCTCGGAGCAGCTCTGATTCGCCGTAAGCTCGAGGCTAGCCCAGCCAGCCCATCACGACCGTGCGCTCGGCGAGAGCTTCCACCACGTCCTCGACTCGCGCCACTTCGTGGGCGCGCAGCGGGCGACCGCGGCGTCCGATTTCGAAGATCGCGACCAGCTCACCGTATAGTAGCAAGGGCACCATCGCGACGCTTGTCGGCTCCGCCACGCACCGCGCGATCCGCCCGATGATGTAGCGGCCCACGTCGCCCGGGATCGGCTCCGACGCCACGGTGCGGCCACTGCGCGCCGCGAGCAACGTCGGATCCTCGCGCGCCAGCCGCTCACCCAGCAGAAATTCGGTGCCGGGCCCATGGCCGCCGACGGTCACCGCGGCGTTGAGGTCATCACGCACGCGGTGCACGAGCCCGACCTCCGCGGAAGCCGCGGCCACGGCCGTCGATACGGTGAGTAGCAATGCCTCCTGCAGCTCGGCGGCGTTCGAGAGCACGCCCACCGGATCCACCGACACCGGGCGGAAGCTCTTGCGCTGCGCCGGCTCGAGATTCACTGGCCGCGACGACAGCTCTTCGCCGCTCGGGGGCGGAGGCGGTTCGCTCAGCACGCTGCGCGCGCGCTCTTCGACACCCGCGCTGGCGTTGGCGAGATCCTCGATGGCTTTACGCCGATGCAGCGCGCTCAGCGACTCCAGCTCCTCGAGCCTACGCCACACTTGCCACGACTCGTGCCTGACGAACGACGTCGTCGAGATGCGACCGTAGGCAAGGCCGCGCTGGACGAGCTCGAACGTCACGGGACCGACCGCGACAACGCCGTTGGTGACGAACCAACGATCACTCGGTGCCGCATTGTTACCAGCTTCAACCTGCATGATGAAACGTCCTACCCTGTCGCCAGAGAGACCACACGCGCGCACAGAGTAGGACAATCATCGGCTGCTGGTGACCGCGGTCAATGGCACTTCTGAAATGACAAATATTACCGCTAGTTGTGGCTATTTTTCTGACGCAAGTGACGGACCCGATTGGGGGCGCGACGCCACGCCGCCTTTTGGCAGCAATTCGTCGTAAGGAAGGGTATGGCCCAGGATCAGGGAAAAGTTTGGCTCGTCGGTGCGGGCCCAGGCGACCCGGGGCTGATCACGGTGCGGGGGCTTTCGCTGCTGTCTCGCGCCGACGTCGTACTTTACGACGCGCTCGCGCACCCGGCGCTGCTCGAAGCGTGCCCGGCGGCGGAGCGCCGCAACGTGGGCAAGCGCTACGGAGAGGATAGCGCGGCGCAGACCGCCATCATCGCACAGATGATCGAGCTCGCGCGCACGGGCAAGCGCGTGGTGCGGCTCAAGGGTGGCGATCCGCTGATGTTCGCGCGGGGTGCCGAGGAGGCGCTGGCGCTTTCAGCGGCCGGCATCAGCTTCGAGATCGTGCCGGGCGTCTCTTCGCCCGTGGCTACGAGCGCGTACGCCGGCATCTCGCTCACGCACCGCGAGCTCTCTTCCAGCGTCACGTTCATCACCGGTAGTGATCGCGCGGGCAAGGAGTGGTCGCCGGAGTCGTGGAAGAAGCTGGCGACTGCGACTGACACGATCTGTGTACTGATGGGCATGCGCCGCATCGTCGAGATCACGCAGGCCATCATCGATGGCGGGCGTGCTCCCAGCACGCCGGCAGCGGTGATCCACTGGGGCGCGCGGCCGGAGCAGCGTGTGATCACCGCGCCCCTGAATGAAATTGCCGAGGCTGCCAAGCAGGCCGGCCTCAAGAATCCGGCCATCATCATAGTGGGCGAGGTGGTTCGGCTGCGCGAGAAGCTGAGCTGGTACGACTCGCGTCCACTGTCGGGCAAGCGCTTGGTGATCCCGCGCGCGGTCGAGCAGGCACGCGAAACGGCCGCCGCGGTACGCGAGCGCGGCGCCGCGCCGCTGGCGCTGCCGATGATCGAGATCACGGACCCGCCCGATCCGGCGCGGCTGGCGCGCGCCGTCGCCGAGCTGTCGAGCTACGACTGGGTGCTGCTCACCAGCAGCAACGGCGTCGAGCGTCTGCGCGCGGAGCTCGAACGCAGCGGGCGGGATGCGCGCGTCTTCGGCTCGGCCAAGGTGGGCGCGATTGGCCCCAAGACTGCGCAGGCGCTGGAGCGGCTCGGCGTGCGCGCCGACGTGGTCGCGCAGGAGTTCGTCGGAGAGGAACTGGCGGCGGCCGTCCTGGCGCAGGGCGCGCCGCGTAGGGCGCTGCTGCTCCGAGCGCTCGTGGCGCGTGAAGCCCTCCCGGAAGCGCTCCGAGCGCGAGGCTGCGAGGTGGACGTGGTGGCGGCCTACCAGACGCGACCCCTGACCGATTCGGGCGCAGAGCTGGCCCAGCGCATCGAAAACGGCAGCGTCGACGCGATGCTGTTTACCTCCAGCTCGACCGTTACTTCTACGCTGGAGGCTCTGGGCTCGCGCGGCAAAGAGCTGCTCGGTCGCACCACGCTGGCCAGCATCGGTCCGGTAACGACCAAGACGCTCGAAGCTTTGGGTCTAGCGGCCACGGTCCAAGCGCAGATCTACACGGTGGAAGGCTTGCTCGACGCGCTCGAGCGCCACTTCGCTGCTCGCCCTCGACCCCTCGACCCCTTAACTCGAGGCTAGCGGTTGGGCAACAAATGCGTGCTTGGCGCCGAGCCGGCTTTCGTGAAAGGCTCGCCCGCCTTGAGCGCGAGCGCGGAGACGTCCCAGCACTACAAGCTGTGCAGCGAATGCAAGCGCCCGATTGCATTTGCGGCCGATTACTTTCGCTGCAGCGTTTCAACCTGCAACCGGAAGCGCACCGGCCTGTACTTCTGCTCGGTCCCATGCTGGGACGCGCACGTGCCGATGATGCGCCATCGCGACGCGTGGGCCGAGACGGCCAAGGCACCGACACGAGAGGCCTACCAATCAGAGCTGGCCGAAGAGGCCGAAGAGCGGCGACAAGTCGAGGAACGAGAGGCAAAAGCCATGTCCGAAGAAGGCGAAAAGGGACGGCGCATCGTGGGTCTTTCCGACGAGGGTGTGCCGAAAGAAGTGCTGATCGTGGTTTCCAAGCTCAAGAGCTACGTCAAGGCGCGCTCCGGCATGAGCACGTCCGACGGCGTGATCGAGGTGCTGTCGAAGCACCTGCGCGAGCTGTGTGATCGGGCGATCACCCATGCGGGGACGGCCGGTCGCAAGACGGTCATGGATCGCGACTTCACCGCCGCAATGAAGACAGCCCCCGAGCCCGAGAGCTGAACGACCCGTTCCGGCACTACGGCGCGATCGTGCCGAGCCAGCGGATGGGCGCGCCTTGCGCGGCCGGCACCGTCAGCTCCGAAAGCGTCAGTGCGCTGTGAAATCGCTGCCGCACCAGCGCGTCGAGCGGCCTGGTCTCGCCTCGCCGTAGCGACTCGGCCGAGAGCTCGAACACGCTGTCGAGCGCGGGTCGCAGCGCTTCCACGAGACCTGGGCCGAAGCTGACGCCGGGGGCGGCCTCCGCGGCTGCGCCCAGCCAGGTCAGATAGTGCGCGACAGGACGATCCTGATAGTCGCGACGCTGCGGGTCCACGAACGCGGTCGCGAAGAACGCGTGGCCGGTGCCGATGCCGAGCGCTCCTCGGACGAGAAGCGGGGTTTGCGCCGGCTCCAAGCTCGCGAAAATCCGGCGATGGATCGCGTACCAACCCTCGCCCAGAAGTGGCTCCGGCTGCAGCAGAAAACCGTAATCCCAATCGCGACCACGCGTGCGGTAAAGGACGTCACTCAGGCGCACGCGCAGCTGCTCAGCCATCGGTTAGCCGGGTCTTGAAGTAGGCGCGCTCGGTGTCCGGGCTGGCCAGCTGCGCGCGCAGCGCGTACGCGGCTGCGTCGAGTGCTTTGCCACGATTGGCGGCCGCCCGCTGGCGCATGCGCAGCTTGTCCACGCCGACCGACAGGCCCTCTTTGGTGCGCAGCGCTTTGATCAGCACCGTCAGCACGCGGTACTTCGGCGGCAGAAAATCATCGAGCTTGTCGATGGCCTCGGTGAGACCGCGTAGCACGTCGAGCGCCGTGGCCAGCGTGCCCCAAACCCGGCCGCTGCCCGCTTTCTCGGCGACGCGCGAAAGCGCACCCAGCAGCACCAGCGGCGCGATCGCCGTAAGTCCCAGGCTCTGGTGCGCATCGAGCACGCGGCGCCCGTCCCCGCGCACGGCCGACAGCAGCAGGAATTCCTCGCCGAAGCTGGCCGCGCCGCCCACCGCCTTTTGAATGCCCGACAGCTGATCCGCGGCACCTTCACGCAGTTCTTGTCCCAGCGTGAGCGCGGTGGCGTGCTGGTCGAGCAGATCAGCTTTGGAGAAAGCGATCAGCCACTGCTCAGGGAAGTCTGGCGCTTGACCCAGCGCCGATAGCTCGTTGGTGATACGACGAATCTCCGCCCGAAACTGGTCCAGCAGACTGCGCGCGTAGGTCATGCCCTCCTTGGCGTAGCGCTCGGAGTCGATCAGTAGAATCGCTGCGTGGCTGTCGAGCAGCAACTGCAGCGCCTTGCGCCGCGCGGCGCGCTCGGCCTCGTCGCTGGGGGCCGTCTCCCACCAGCCGCCCGGGTAGTCGTACCAGACGACGTCCAGGCTCGGCTCCGGTAGGTCGTGCACCTTCAGACCGAAGCGCAGCGTGTCGAAGCCGTCGGTGCCGATCGGAAAGTCACCGCCCTCCAGTCGGTAGTAACGCGAGAGCAGCAGGCTGCCCTGCGCTGCGTCCGCTGCCTCCAGGCGGTAGCCGTTTCGCTCTTCGAAAGCGTTCCGCTGTTGATTGCCGAAGTAGCTGGCCAGCAGCGTGGTCTTGCCGGCGCCCTTCATGCCGAACAGGGCGATCCGCACTTCTGGCCGGCTGGGCATCCCCGAAGCTCAGCAACCGAAGAGCCTTTCGTCAAGCAGCTCATCTGAGGCCGCGAGCCGGGCGGAGCCCGGCCCGCGAGGAGGTGGAAGTCTTGAAAGGACAGATCACGATCCGCCACAGCAGGAGTCACCCACGAGAACAAACCAGCGAGACCGGCACCGGCTGCGCTGAAACCCGCGAACGACGCAAGTCGGATCGGCATGCCTGCTCGGATGATGAAGTCGACGGAACAGATTCGACTCAGCCACCATCAAACCGGCCCGCGGAGAATCAAGCCATGCTACTCGATCATGCCATGGCAAGCCCGACGCTGACGTCACATGACGGCGAAGAGGTGTTGTTCGAGGGCCGTGCGGCCCTGGTGCCCGGTTTCGGTACGCTGCTGCTGGCGATCTTGACGCTGGGGCTGTGGCTGATCGTGCGCTGGTTTCAGACTCTCGGCAAAAGCTACCGCATTACCACCCGTCGCATCGTGGTCGAAACCGGCGTGCTGTCGAAGAAGCTCGAGCAGATCGACCTGTACCGCGTGGCTGACTACACGGTGGACCGCCCCTTTGGGCAACGCATCATGGGCACCGGCAACCTGCTGCTCAAGACTTTCGACAAGACCACGCCGGCGCTCGACGTGATGGCCATCAAGACCGACGTGGTCAAACTCTACGAGCGCGTGCGTGCGGCAACGGAGGCCGACAAGGCCCGGCGCGGTGTGCGCATGGTCGACTACGAAGGCAACCCGTGACTCTGCTCACGGGGCTTTCGTTGCATCGTCCGGCGCTTCTCGCGAAAGCTCGACCCGCACCAGCGTGAACTTGTTGTTGAGCCGCTTGTCGGTCACGGCTGAGACGCGCGCGCCGCTGCCGAGCTCACTCTTCAAGGCTCCCAGCCGGCCGTGCTCGGTGATGAAGAACACGACTTTCGTGCCCGCTGCTCGCAGCCGCTTGAGCCAACGCGTGAACCTTCCCCCGGACTGAACGAAGGTCGGGATGTGATTGCTGGTGTAGAAGTTTTCGCCCTTCCAGTTCATCTGGTAGGCGATGACCGGTTCGTTCGGCCCGCGCCGCGCCGCGTAGTACGCCAGCAGCAGCTCGCGCTGGCCGAAGTGCGGAGCCAGCTGCGGCAGGTAGATCCACAGCGCAAAAGCCGTGAAGCAGGCGCCGACCAGCACGCTCGAGGCTGCCGCATACGCGCGCCAGCGCGTGGCCAAGAGCGCCGCACAAGCGGCAGCAACGACTCCGAACGCGCAGGCCACCGCCTCGAAATTCAGCTCGACGGGCCAGGGCCTTTTCGAGTTGTTGTAGTTGTAGCTGAACAGATGAAAGAGGCGCGCTGATGCTGGCACGTCCCCGCCCACCGTCGTGAACAGGTCGCGCGCCACGAGCAACGTGAGCAGCGCCGCTGCCAGCCCCAGCACGCCCAGCGCCGGGTCGCTGGAGCTACTGGTGAGCCCATGGCGTAGCCTGCCACGCAGCGTCGTCTGATCGAGCGCGCGGTCCAGTGCGAGCCCAGCCGCGATGGCTAGCGGTGGTGTGCAAGGCAGCGCGTAGTGGTGAAACTTGGTCAGGGACAACGTGAACAGGCCGAACGCGACCGCGAGCCAGAGCAGCGTGACCCGCGCCAGCTCACGCCGGGAAGCGGCGTTGCCCTCGGCGTGTTTCAGCCCGAGCCCTAGCCCGAGCAGGGCCAGGCCGGTCCATGGGAACGAGCCGTAGCCGAGCTGCCATACGTAGTAGCCGAACGACACGTCGCTGCCGCTGTTGGTGTCGTGCACGTGCACGAACGCGCGCTTGTACATGTCGTGGGTCAGCAGGCGATCGGTAAAGGGCTCACCGTGCCGCATGTAGGCTTGCACGTACCAGGGCAAACAAACCGCCGCGAAGAGCAGGCAGAGTCCGGCGATCTCGACGCGGGTCAGCTCCAGCCAATCGCGCCGCGCGAGCAGCACCGCGCCCGTCACCGCCAGCGGCAGCACCAGGCCTGGAGCGCCCTTGGCCAGTGTGGCGAGTGCGGTGAAGAACCAGGCTGCCAGGTACCAGAGCCGCTTCAAGCGTCGCTCCCCGCGGTTGAGATGGACCAGGTAGCCGAGGGCTGCGCCGAAGACGACGGCGCCGAGCAGCGGCTGGAACAGAGTGTTGACCGGCTCTACGCTGCGACAGTCCTCGTTGCCCGGCATCCCGCAGTTGCGCATGCCGGAGCCGGAGAAAAGCTCGTCCAGGTGCCAGCGAAACCCGTAGGGGGGCAGCGCGATCTGCAGCGTGACGTTGCGCGAAATCAGGTAGCAGAGCTGGGGTAAGACGCTGACCAGCACGGCGCCGAGCAGCAGGTGAAATCCCGAGAGGCTCAGCTTACGGCCGCGCACCGACAGCTCGAGCGCCGGCGCCCGCGTCTCCGGATCGGTGAGCAGGCCCAGCCCGAATGCCGACAGTGCTGCGGTCAGCGGCGCCACGTAGGGCATGTCGGTCATGCTCTGGTGCGAGAGCAGCGCCCAGTACGGCATGCAGAGCAGCGCCACACCGCTGAGTAGGCCCGCGCGCGATCCTGCCGCTCGTGCCACGAAGCGGTACAGCAGGTACACCGCCAGCAAGCTCAGCAGCACCACCGGCACGCGCGCCGCCCACTCGGGCTCGGGCAAATGGCCCTGCGCGGCGCCCGCCAGCATCTCGTCGGGGCCGTACCCCACCCCGAGCAGCGCAAAGAACAGCCCCTGAATCCAAAAATCGAGCGCCGGCTTGGACCAGAACCAACCTTCGTGCCCCCACCAGAATGAAATCCAATCGTCGCGCGCCAGCATCTCGCGGGCGACCTCGCCGTAGTGCGTCTCCCAGGGGTCGAGGAGGGAATAGTTGCCGAGCCACGGCACGTACAGCACGACGCCCAAACACACCAGCCAGAAGCCCAGCCGATCGCGCAGCGGTCGGGCGGGTCTCGCCGGCATGAGCTGTGACGTGAAGCGCGCGGCCGCGACGACGCCCCCGAGGGAGGTCAGCGTGACCAGGGCCGGCGCCAACCAGGCGTGCGCCGGCAAGCGGCCAGCCACCGCGACTCGCAGCGCCAGCACCCACATGACGATCGCCGCGAGCAGCTCGATCGAGCGCCGCCCCAGGCTCGAAGCCGAAACGCGCCCCAGCTCCGGCTCGCGCGCGTCGTCGAAGCAGCCGGTGAAGTCGAGCACTCCGGCGGCCGCCACGCACACCAGAATCAAGCCGACCGGCACGCTCAGCGCCCAATGCGCGTCGCTCGCCATCAGCACGATGAGGCCCAGCAGCGCGGGAAGCAAGTACCAGAGTGAGCGCGGCCGCAGCGGATTTCCCGGCGGGACCAGCGGCTCTTCCACAGCGCCTCTTCTCCCTAGGTCACCGGGGAGTCAAGCACGCCGGTCTCGCACGCGCACCGCCGTGCAGCTCAGCCGGTCGTCATGACGCGGTTGCGGCCGGCGTGTTTGGCCCCGTACAGGCGCCGGTCGGCCACCGCGATCAGGCCTTCCGGCGTCTTGTCGTCCGACGTGGAGAGCGACGAGCAGCCGGCGCTGACCGTTACCTTGATAGAGCCGCGATCCGTCGCGATGCTCAGCGCGGCGATGCGCTCGCGCAAGCGATCCGCGACGGCGCCCGCGCCATCGATGTCGATACCGCGCAAGACGAGCGCGAACTCCTCACCGCCGTAGCGAGCAAACACGTCCTCATTGCGTACCGCGGCGCGCACCACGTTGGCGATCTGCATCAGCACCGTGTCGCCGACCTGATGACCGTAGGTATCGTTGACCTTTTTGAAGTGATCCGCGTCGAAAATCACCAGCGAGACCTCGGTGTGGTGGCGCCGGGCGTATGACAGCTCCGCGCGCAGCTGCGTGTCGAAGTGCTCGCGGTTGTGCGCGCCGGTCAGCGCGTCGGTGACGCTGGCGTCGTAAAGCTGCCTGAGCAGCGCCTCCTGGGCCTCGTCGCTCAGCGTATAGCGAAAGACCGCGGTGGGCCCGAATTGGATCACATCACCATCCTTCAGCTCGTGGCGGGTGATCTTGAGCCCGGCCACGAAGGTGCCGTTGGCGCTGCCCTCGTCCTCGACAATGTACGTGTTGCCCTCGCGATAGAGCGCGGCGTGGCGGCGGCTCACACCGTCGTCCGCCAGCCAAAGCTCGGAATCCTGACTGCGACCAACGCGCGCGCGCTCGGGAGAGAGCAAAGTGACTCGCCCGAGCTCCGCGCCGCGCACGCGCACCAGCAAATGCCTATCTTTGGACTGCTTCCGCGGAGCCTTGAGCTCCTTGAGATTGACGATAGCTGTCCTATCGTCTGTCTCTTCCTCATAGCCTTCCAGCTTGCGACTGTCGTTCACGAACGCTCCCTTAACCGTATCACGCCGGGCACGTCCTTCGCGCCCACTATTGCTACCGGGAAGTAGGGCGAAATTGCTACCGGGAAGTAGGGCGACCGTGCCCATGTAGACGAACGGGCGCCAAGGACGTTTTCTTTAGGGGCCGGGCTGTCTTGGGTCGGTGGGGCTCTGCCCCACCTCTGCTCCACCCGGTTGCCGCCTCGGTGACGGTGTATGCGAAAAGTGAAGGGCCTCGGAACATACGCTCTGGAGGTGTGTCTGGACTTTGCGAGACGTTCGGGACGGTTGTTATCGAAGCACTGGGCTAAACCCCGCAGGTAGCAGACGGCCTTCCAATCGGCGCCATCGCTCTTCTCGAGGAGCGCAGCGTCAGCGACGTCTCGCTGTCTCGTAGGCGCGGGGCCCCGGCCCCGCTTGTCCGCAAAGCGGGGCTGGCCCCGCTTTGCCCAAATCCAAGGAGTATCGTTATGACCTCGCCGCACTCGCCGGTCGCTTTCGACCAACGTGTATTTTCAACCCACAACCCCTTCCTCCAGCCCGAACCGGCACCGGTTCAGCTTCGATCCGCAAGCCAAGGCGCGCCGCAGGCCGAATCGATCGAGGTGACCGTGCTGTGGGGCACCAGCGTGCTCGCGGTGCGGCAGTTGACTCCGCCCCGGGCGTTCGCGGTCGGTGAAGTGGGCGGCACTGGCGGCGCCGGCACTAGCCGCGCGGGCGACATCGACTTCGCCCTTTCGGCGGAGCGCCTTGGCAGCGAGCGACGCGAGGTCGTGGCCGTACGTCATGGCCGGCCTTTCGCGATCTTCGACACCGCCGCGACGCCGCGCGTGCTCGAGAAAGGACAACTGGTCGACGCCTCGAGCGTCACCGTCGATTGCTCCGATATCGAGCTCGGTGCCTGCGGCATCGAGCTCTGCCAGGACCGCGTCGTGATCGTGGAAAGCTCGGGCGTCAGCTTTCGGTTGGCCGGTATGGAGAAGCCAGAACGCGTGCCACGCATGATCCTGGGCGGCGCCGAGCGTTCGTCGCTGACCACGATGAGCGCCGCCGCGATCCTGCAGGGCCTGCTGGTGGCGTCACTAGCGTACTTCACGCCAGGCATGGACGACGCCCATGCGGACGAGCTGAATCGCGATCGGTTGATCCTGATGCAGGCCTACCTCGACGCCAGCGCGGAGCGTAACCGCGAGGAGGAGCAGAAACCGGCTACCAACGATACTGGTGGCCAGAAGGGCGCACCTGCGGAGCGCCACAACGGTCCCGAAGGCAAGTCCGGCAAGCCCAACGCAAAGGCCGTGGACGGCCGCCTCGCCATCAAGGGCGACCAGGCGGAACGCAAGCCAGGCCGCGCCGAGCTGATCGCCGAGGCCAAGGACTTCGGCCTGATCGGCATGCTGAACACCATGAACGCTTCGATGGCGCCGAGCTCTCCATTCGCCGAAGGCGCGGCACAGGGTCCCGACTCGGCCGACACCTGGGGCAACATGTGGGGCGACCAAATCGGTGACGTCGCGGGCTCGGGCGGCCTGGGCGTGAGCGGACTGGAGCGGGGTGGCGGTGGCACCAGCGCAGGCAGCATCGGAGTGGGCACGATCGGTACGTGCATGGGCCTCGACTGCAACGCCTGGGGTCGTGGGGGTGCGCTGACCGGCCGAGGCCACGTGGCCAAGGCTCCCAAGATTGGGCGAGGTGGCGAGACGATCGTGTCCGGCCGTCTGCCCTCGGACGTGATCCAGCGCATCGTGCGCCAGAACTTCGGGCGCTTCCGGGCCTGCTACGAGATCGGGCTACGCACCAACCCGAATCTCGAAGGGCGTGTCACCGCGCGCTTCGTGATCGGACGCGACGGCGCGGTCAGCAACGTGTCGGCGGGCGGTGACTTGCCCGACCCCACGGTGCGCTCGTGCGTAGCTAGCGCCTTCTACGGCCTGTCCTTCCCGTCGCCGGAAAACGGCATCGTGACCGTCAGTTATCCGATCATGCTGACGCCCGGCTGAAAGATACTAGGATGGCGCCGATGAGCTTGCGAGCTATCGGCGTCGTCCTAGCCGTGTTTTGTGCCGCCCTGGTCAGTGTGCCCGCGCGCGCCGAGCCGTGGATGCGCAAAAGCTTTCTGATGCCGTCGGGGTCGTTCGAAATCACCGGCGACCCCGCGCGCCCCGCCATGATGGAAATCTGATGCGCGTCCTCGCGATCCCTCGCGCAGCGCTGCTCGCGCTCCTCACGGCACTGCTCGGGGCGTGTGCCGGCGCGACCCCGGCGCCCAAGCCCTCGGCGTTCGCCAAACCGGTCGCGCCCAAACCCGTCGTCAGGCCCGCCAAAGAGCGCTTGCTGGCTGCGCTGCGCGCCATCGAGCGCCCGGGGCCGGTGCTCGAGGTCTTGCCGCCGTCGATCGTCCAGGTGCTGGAGTCGCGTCTGGCGGCCCTGACGCCCGAGCAGCGTGAGCAGCTCCTAAGCGGTGAGCTGGGGTCGAGCATGCCGCTGTTGCATCTAAAAGCGGGAGGCAGCTCCGGCACGGCGCTCTTGGCTTTGGCTAGCACGCCGGCTGCGGCTCAGGAGGTGCCGGTGGCGTTCGAGCTGACCGGTCAAGTCAGCGATCAGGATCGCCTGCGTCTGGTCAAGCTGGCGCATGAGCTGGCGCAGCGCGCGGCGCTGCACTTCCTGCGTGATCGCGTGCTCGACGTGTCGAGCGCGCCGCCGGCTCAGCTGGGGCCGCTGCTGGCCGCCATCGACGTCGCTGCCGTGGGGGCCGAGCGCCCCGACATCGTGCGTCTGGCGCTCGAGGCATGGGCTGCTGCCAGCGCGCCGGTCGAGGTGCTGGGCGCGCTCGGAGCTGCCTGCGCGCGGGACGAGGATCAGGCTTGCGTGAATCAGATGTACGACGCGCTGCCGGAGGGCAGGCCTGAGCGTGCGCGGCTGCTCGAGCTCAAGCGGGCGCTCGACGCGCGTCGCGATGGCGATCCGATCGTCAAGGCCTGGAGTCTGCTCAAGCTGGGGCGCTACGCGGACGCTCGCGCCGCACTGGCCCCCGTGGAAAGCAAGACCAAGGCGGATCTGCGCGTGGCCGCGGCGCTCGCGGTCACGGCTGCCGACGGCGCGGCCTGCCCCGGGCTGCAGCCCAACGTCGGTACACCCAAGCTGTGCGCGGACGCGCTCCGCGCTCGACCGGGACTTTCGAACGCGCTCGCCGATCTGGAAGTAGCTTGGCAATCTCGCGGGGGGCGCGACGCGGCTTCCACCGAGGCCTACATCGGCATGGCGCACGTCGTGCCGTGGGTGACCGAGCTGTCGGCGCCGCTCGACAAGGTGAGCCTGGAACGCAGCTTCGGAAGTCGTTACCAGGCGCTCTCGAAGGTGCTGGCGGAGGTGCCGAGCGAGAAGCCGCTGGCGGTTTTCTGCGCTGCGCTCGCGGCCGGCGTGGGTCTGGGGCTCAAGGCTCCAGAAGGCGAGCGCCCGCGGCTCGAGGCCAACCAGAAGCAGGAGCTATGGTTTGCCGCTTTGGGGGTAGAGACGGCGGCACCGCGCCTAGCCGTGAGCTCCCTGCTGGCGGTGGATCAGTCGATCACGCAGCTCCTGCCCCAATCGGCGCCGGGCTCCCTGCTGGCAGCACGCGCAGGTCTACTGGCTTGGGAGGCTGCGGATGGGGCGGACGCGGCGCTGCTCGAGACTGCCAAGAGCGCGCTGGCCGAGCAAGTCGCTGAAGCTGCCAAGGGCAGCAGCGAAGGGGCGACTGCGTTGCTGCTGCTCGCGGAGCTCGATGCCCTGGCGGCGCCCAGCGAGCGCAGCCACCGCGCGCTCGCCCAGGTTTCGAGCCAGCTCATCGGTCAGCCGCTGCCGCCCGAGCTGGCGCTGCGTGCGGTGCTCGATGCCGCCGGCGCGCTCGAACGCCTTGGCAAGACGTCAGAGGCCTTGGGTGTGCTGACCAAGGCTTCTGAAATCGATTCGCTGCCAGGACCAGCCGCGGAGCTGCTGGCGCTGATCCAGGCCGAGAAATTGGTCCTGGAGTGGGACGGCAAGAAGGATCCCGAGCGCAAGGCTTTGGCCAAGGCGCTCAGCGTGATCCCCCTGGACTCGAGTGCGCGAGCCAAGGCCGCGGTGATCGGCGCCTTCAGCAGCTCCAAGTTCTTGCGGCAAGGCAAGCAGCTACCCAAAGCGTTGCTCGCCGAACGTATCGGAGCGCGCGCGGCCGACACGCTGGCCCGCGGCACGCTCCGCGCCACACGCGTGTCGCTGCGCATCTCCTACCAATTCCAGAGCGGTATCACGCCCGAAGTCATGTTCGAGCCCATGCTGATACCGCTGGTCCGCCAGGACTTATTGCAGAAGGCGATTCAGTAGTAGCGAGTAATTGTCAGTTGTCAGTTGTGAGCGCCACCGTACGTGGAGTTGAAGCTGAGGAAGCCGGGAGGGGAGCGACTGCCCCCTGTGGATCTGGCGGTCGGGCCAGGTCAGCAAGACGCTTTGGGCCGCCGAGGTGAAAACCAAAAATCGACGCGCTACTCGCGCGTCAATCTCGCGATCTCTTCTTTGATCATGGCCTCGGCCAGCGTGGGCACCACTTCCCATACGACCTTCTCGACCACTTCACGTGACAATGACAGTACGCCCTCCACCTGCGCTGGGGTCAGGCCCAGCCCGCCGAGCTTGCTGGCAAAGTCCGCGTGGGCACCGTTGCCGCCGGCCGCAGCCGCCGAGGCGGGGGCGGGCGCAGGCGCAACGGCGGGGGCGGGAGGCGAATATGCGGACGTGCCCGGTTGCGTGGGAGCGCGGGAGCCGAACGACGAGGAACCAGCGAGTGGTTTGACGTTGCCGGTGGGCGCCGTCGCCACCTGCGGCGGCACGGGCGTGCTGCCGTAGGCCAGCGTCTGCACGCGTTGCCTGCCCGCTTCGGGCTTGGCCGCCAAAGGTTGTGCCACAGGCGCGGGAGCCGGCGCCGCGACGTCCACGGCTGCCGATGCGACCGCGGGTGTTTGAGCGCCCCGCTTGGCCAGCGCGATGACCTTGTCGATGATCTGCTGGGTGTCGAACGGCTTGTCTGTGTAGTCGTCGGCGCCCGACGCGGACCCGCGTGCCTTGTCGTAGGGCTGGGCCTTGTTCGCGAGCAGCACCACCACGGTGGAGGGCGACGCGCCCTTGATCTGACGACACAGATCGTAGCCGTTGGTGCCGTCGAGAGCCGCATCAATCAGAGCGACCTGGGGCCGTTCCGCTTGCGCCTTCGCGACCGCGTCAGCGGCATCGGCGGCGACAACGGTTTTGAAGCCTTCCCCAGCAAAGGTGATCTCGATCACCTTTCGCATCGTTTTGCTGTCGTCGACGGCCAGCAGGGTGGTGGTCACGCATCCTCCAAAAGAGCGATCACGGGCATGAAACTAGTCCGGATTTTTTGTCGCGCCGAAATCATCTGCGGCCGGCGTAAAACTGTCAAGGATTTCGCCAAGCTGCACGCTCGTCGCGGTCTTTGCCGCGCTACGCGCTGAAAGGTCGAGGTTTTCCTGTAACCTTTGACGTTTTGGGGCGAGTCGAGCCAAATTTGAGGCTGTGAGCAGCTTACCGAAGCGCGCCCGCTCCGTGCTTTATGCCGCCGTGACCGAGTACATCGCCACGGGGGAGCCGGTCGCGAGCCGTACCATCACCAAAAAGTACGGCTTCGAGCTGTCGGCAGCGACGATCCGCAACGTGCTCGCGGACTTGGAGGAGGGGGGCTACCTGAGCCAGCCGCACACCTCGGCCGGGCGTGTGCCGACGGAAGCGGCCTACCGGCTGTTCGTCGACGCCCTCATGGAGGAAAGGCAACTCTCGAGCGAGGAGCGCGCCGACATCGACGGTTGGTTCGAGGCTCTACCGCCGGGCACCGATCTGCTGCGCGAGGCGGGCCGACGACTGTCGCGGCTTTCGGGCGCGCCCGCGCTGTTGGTGCGCGTCAGCAGCGAAACCCGCACGCTGCTCAAGCTGCGCTTCATCGCCACGCGGCCCGGTGAGCTGCTGGCCGTCATCGTGTTCTCCGACGGCACCGTAGAGAACCGCTTTCTGAGCTTGGAGGCGCCGGTCAGCGATGCGGAGCTCGAGCGCATCCACAACATGCTCGAGGAGGCAGTCTCGGGGCGCACGCTGCTCGCCGTGCGCGAACATTTCATGACGGGTGTGCGTGAGCAGCGTGACGAGCTGGGCGCGCTGCATCAGAAGGGGCTTTCACTGGTGCGCGCGGCCGCGGAGGGCGCGGCGCGCGGTCTCAGCATCGAGATCGAAGGCCAGGCGCGCTTGCTAGAGCGGCCAGAATTCGGTGACGTGGAGAGCGCGCGTGAGCTGCTCAAGGTGCTGGAAGATCGCGAGCGCTTGTTGTCCTTGCTCGACTCGGCCCTGGCTTCCGACAACGTGCGGGTTTTTCTGGGCGAGGAAGCAGCCCAGGCCGTCGGCTGTCCGGTGAGCGTCGTGGCTGCGCCATTTGGGGAGGAGGATGGCGAGCGTGCGGGCGCGCTCGGCATCATCGGTCCGACGCGCATGGATTTCCCCTTCGTGGTGCCGCGCGTGAGCGCCGCCGCTGAAGCCATCAGCGCCGCATTGGCCAAGCTTCAAGGCACGAAATCCCGCCCGGACTGACCGAGATCGATCTCCCGATCTCCCTATGAAATCTGGGTGATCTAGCCTGATGGAAATCGGCGGTAGTCTTGGCTGGAGCCGGGGTATGCTGGCTCGGCAATGGCCCAGGTGCCCCCGCTCACGAGTGCCGCAGAGCAGCGCGCGATCGATCGCGCGCTGTCGTTGGCGTTGGCCGAGGATCGCGAAGGTGCGCTGCGTATCGTGGCTGCGCTGCTCGAGGACGAGCCGCTTTCCGCGTTCAATACTTTCGTGGGCGCATGGCTGCTCGGCGACTTGGGCCGCAAGGTGGAGCTGGAGCTAGGCCTGCGCGCCGCGCTGGAGCGCTCGGTGTTCGAGGGCAATTTGCCGCTGGCCATCGCGTCGCATGGGCTGCTGCGGGATGCCGAGCTGGCCGACGACACCGAGCTCGAGGCGATGGCTGCCGCGTTCGCGAAGGGGTCGAGCCGGCTTTCCGACAGGCGCGGCGCACCTCCGCAGATGGCCGCGGCGCCTAAGGAGTCGGCGCCGCTCGGCGATGAGCTGACTGGGGACGCGCTACTCGAGCGCGCCGCCAAGAGCCTGAAAACCGCCAAAGCCGCACAGGACGAGGCCAGTCTCAGCGCCGTGCCGGCGCAGTTCACACCACAGGTGCTGTTCTCGGCGCTCGATCCGGACAGCTTCAAGGCGACCGTGTCGGTGTTCGAGGTGCGTTTCGTGAAGGGCAATCAGGCGCTGGTCGAGGAAGGCAGCGTCGGCAATGAGGCCTTCATCGTCGCCCGCGGAGAGCTCGACGTCTCCAAGAGATCGATGAAGCCCGACGGCGCGCCGCTGGCTCTGGCGCGTTTGGGTAACGGCGCGCTGTTCGGTGAAATGGCGCTGCTATCCTCGGCACCCCGTACCGCGACCGTGACCGCTTGCCGCCCGAGCGTGGTGCTGGTCGGCAGCAAGGCGGCACTGGATCGCGTGGCCGCCAAGGCGCCCGAGGTGGGGCGCGTGTTCGCGGAGTTCTGCCGGCGCCGCATGCTCGACAACCTGGTGCGCACCAACTTCATCTTGAAGGCGGCCAGCCCAGCAGAGCGCCCGGCCTTGATCGAGCGCTTCACGATCAAGCAGTTCAACCAGGGTGAGCGCATCGTCCAGCAGGGCTCGCCGCCGGATGGTCTACACATCGTGGCGCTCGGTGAAGTGAACATCGTGCACAACGATGGCAAGGACAACACGCTCGTGGCGCGCCTCGGTCCCGGTGAGGTGGTGGGTGAGGTCGCGTTGGTCTTGCGCCGCCCGGCCATCACCGACGTGGTCGCCCACCACCCAACCGTCACGCTGTTTCTGCAGCGTGATCGCTTCTTGGGGTTGGCGCGCGCTCATCCCAAAGTTTTCGTCGAGCTCTACGAGCTGGCCGTGCATCGCGATCAAGAGACGGCCACGGCCGCGTCTGCCGAAGCCGCCGAGAGCGAAGACTTCGTGCTGGTCTGAGCGAGAAAACGCCAAGGGCGCCAAGGCGCCAAGGTTCTTGGGGGATCGAGCGGGCAGTCACCTAGCTGCGCTTTTCCGTGTCCTGCGCAACCACGCTCCGGTACAAAAGGGGCCGGGCTGTTTTCGAGCCCGCTCTACAAGGAGCGCTGCGTGAAGCGAAGGTCTTTTGGGCTATTGGCTTTCGGGAGCTGGCTGCCGCTGCTGGCTCAAAGCGGTTGTAAGGTCAACAAGGCCAGTGACAAGGCCGCGGGTGCGAGTGAACCGGGTACCGGCTCCGCTGCGGCCGGCGCCGCGAGCGGCAAGCCGGGCACCATCGCGCTCACGCTGATGACCTACAACAACCCGTTCTTCTCCGTGATCAAGGCGGTGGCGCGCAAGACTGCGGAGGCCAAGGGCTTCCAGTTCCGGGAGCATGACTCGCAGCTCGACGCCAACAAACAAGCGGCGGCCATCGAAGACTTTTTGGCGCAGGGCGTGAGCGCCATCCTGCTCAATCCCGTCGATTCCGCGGCGGTCGTGAAATCGGTAGAGAAGGCCAATCAGAAAGGCGTGCCGGTCATCACCATCGACGTCACCGCCGACGGCGGCAAGCTCGCCACCTTCGTGGCCTCCGACAACTTCAAGCTGGGAGTCTTGACCGGCGAGTACATCGCCGAGCGCCTGAAGGGCAAGGGTAAGATCGCGCTGCTCACCCATCCGACCGTGACCAGCGGGCTCAACCGCCAGCAAGGTCTGAAGAGCGTGCTCGGCAAGTACCCCGGGATCGAGATCATGGCCGAGCAGGCCACGCGCGGCGAGCGCCTGACCTCGGTCAACGTGACCGAGAACATCCTGACCGCCAATCGCAAGCTCGACTGCATCTGGGCCGTCAATGATCCGACCGCGCTCGGGGCGATTCAGGCGGTCAAGCACGCCAAGCGCGAAGGCGAGCTGTTCGTGGCTGCCATCGACGGCTCGCCCGAGGCTGTCGATGCCATCGAGCAGGGCGGGCCGTTCGCGGCCAGCGCCGCCCAGTATCCACAACGAATGGCCACGGCGGCCGTCGAGCAGGCGATCCGAGCACTGAAAGGTGAGAAGCTCGACGCCTTCTACTCGATCGAAGGCTCGCTCGTGACCAAGGACAATCTGGCGAGCTATCCCGGTTGGGCGGAGTGAACGAGGCCAGCGCTGCGCCGGCCGCGCTCGAGGTGCGCGAGCTGTCCAAGACCTATCCGGGCGTCGCTGCGCTGCGGGGCGTTGCACTGGACCTGCGCGCCAGCGAGGTGCACATGCTGCTCGGCGAGAACGGCGCCGGCAAGTCCACGCTCGTGAAGGTGCTGGCTGGCGCGGTAGAGCCCGATGCGGGCGCTCGCATCTCGCTCGCGGGCACCGAGGTGAAGATCCACGGTCCGCGGCACGCGCGCGATCTGGGTATCTCGGTGATCCACCAGGAGCTGAACCTGGTGAGTAACTTGAGCGCAACGCAGAACATGTTCTTGGGGCGTGAGCTGGTTGGGTGTTTCGGGCGGCTCGATCACCAGACCATGCAGCGGCGCGCGCGTGCCGTGCTGGAAAAGCTCGATGTCGCGTTCGATGTGGACTGCCCGGTCGAGCGCCTGTCGGTCGCTCAGCAGCAGCTGGTCGAAATCGCCGCGGCGCTGCTCGAGGACTGTCGCGTGCTGATCCTCGACGAGCCGACCAGCGCGCTGGCCAGGCACGAGGTGGACAAGCTGGGCGAGGTTTTGGCGAGGCTCAAGTCGGAAGGCGTCGCGATCCTCTACGTCACGCATCGCTTCGAAGAGGTGTTCGCGTTCGGGGACCGCGCGACCGTGTTTCGCGATGGACAGCTGGTCGGGCAGCGCCCGCTTTCGGAGGTCGATCGCGCCCAGCTGATCCGCATGATGGTCGGGCGTGACGTGCAAGAGGTGTTCCCGAGTCGCGTTACGAGCATCGGCCAGCCATTGCTCGAAGTGGCGGGTTTGACCAGTCAGACCGGGCTACGTGACATTTCGTTCCAGGTCAGAGCGGGCGAGGTGCTGGCGCTGGCCGGCCTGATGGGCTCGGGCCGCACCGAAGTGGCGCGCGCCATCTTCGGTCTGGATGCAACGGCCCGTGGCACGCTGCGCGTGGCGGGTCAGGCGCTCGCGCTGGGTTCGGTGCAGGCGGCGGTGCGGGCCGGTCTTTCGCTGGTACCGGAAGACCGCAAGGCACAGGGCCTGCTACTCGGGCTCAGCGTCGCCAAGAACATCGCACTGGCTGCGCTCCACAAGCGCCGCGGTCGCTTCGGACAGATCTCGGGTACCGCCGAGGCCGAGGCGGTGCGAAAGCTCTGCGAGAGACTGCGTATCAAGGCCTTTTCGACGGCGCAGCTGGCGTCGACGCTGAGCGGTGGCAACCAGCAAAAGGTCGTGCTCGCGAGGTGGCTCGACAGTGGCGCCAAGCTCTTCATCTTCGACGAGCCGACGCGTGGCATCGACGTCGGCGCCAAGCAAGAAATCTACCAGCTGGTCAGTGAGCTTATCGGGCAAGGTGCAGGCGTGCTCGTGATCTCTTCGGAGCTGCTCGAAGTGCTGGGCCTGGCGGATCGCATTCTGGTGATGTGTGAAGGGCGCGTTAGCGGTGAAATGTCGCGTGCCGATGCCACGCCCGAGCGCTTTCTGGAGCTTGCCACCGCTTTCTCCGAGCCGGTGCGGGAGGCCGCATCAGCGTGAAGCTCGCAGCCAGCAAATCGACATGGACTGCGGCGCTGTTCTTGGTGCTCTTGGTAGTCGCGATCAGCATCAGGCAGCCGAGCTTCTGGAGCGCGGACAACCTGCTCAACATCACGCGACAGATGTCGATCAACGCCATCATCGCGGCCGGCATGACGCTGGTGATCTTGACCGGCGGCATCGACCTTTCGGTCGGCTCGATCCTGGCCTTCGTCGGCATTGTGACCGCGCTGGCCCTGAAGGCTGGCTTGCCTGCGGGACTGGCTGGGCTGTGTGGCGCGCTGCTGGGCGCGGCTCTGGGTAGCCTGAATGGCCTGCTCATCGCGTTCGGCCGCATGCCTCCCTTCGTAGTCACACTGGCCATGATGGCGGTGGCGCGCAGCCTGACCCGCGTCGTTACCGACAACAAGTCGATTTACAACTTGCCCGAGGGTCTGAGCCTGCTCAGCGACAATCTCGAGCTCACTCCGATTGGCTTGCGCATTCCGATTCCGTTTTTGCTCACCGCGTTGGTCTACGGCTTCGGTTACTTGCTGCTCATGCACTACCCGCTGGGGCGCCACATCTATGCGCTCGGTGGCAACGAGGAAGCGGCGCGTATCTCGGGCGTTCCGATCCAACGTGTCAAAGTCATGGTGTACGCGCTGTGCGGGGCGCTGTCCGGCTTTGCCGGAGTCATGGCGATCTCGAGGCTGGCCGCGGCGGACCCCACGAGCGGCGTGATGATGGAGCTCGACGCCATTGCGGCGGTGGTGATCGGCGGCGGCAGCCTCAGCGGCGGTCGCGGCCACATCCTCGGCACCATCGCGGGAGTCGTGACGATGGCGGTGCTCCACAACGTCATGACCTTGCTCGACGTCAATCCGGACTGGCAGGGCACGGTGGTGGGTGTCGTGATCCTGGGCGCGGTGCTGGCCAACAGAGCCCATCCCCGCTAGGGATGGGTTCTCTGTATCCTGTCCAGCGGGAGCGCAGCTCCCGCCCCAGGAAATGAATTCCTGGGGCCCCACCCTCAGGTTTTGGGGCCCCTCCCCCAAAACTCCTACGCTGAACGCTTGACCGCCCTCGGGCCGGCAGCTAAGTCCCGGGCACCATGAAGAGCCGCCTGTTCAGTGTTCTCGGCATCTTGCTGTTAAGCTTGGTCGGCGTCGTGCTGCCGCGCGCCGCGCACGCTCAGGCCAAGATCGCCGTCGTGGATACCGAACGCGCCGTGATGGAGACCGAGGACGGCTTGCGCGCTCAGGCCACGCTGAAGAAGCTGTTCGACAGCAAGCAGCGTGAGCTCGACAAGAAGCAGGAAGAGCTGGTCAAGGAGCGCGAGGACATCGAGAAGCAGCGCGACGTCCTGAGCAAGGGCGCCCTGGCCAAGCGCGCGGACAAGTGGCAGCGCGACATGATGCAGCTGCAGCAGAAGTTCGTGGAATACAACCAGGACATCCAAAAGAAGCAGAGTGAGCTCACGTCACCGGTGTTCCAGAAGACCATGAACATCATCCGACGCCTCGCGACCCAGGAAGGTTTCGACGTGGTCGTCGACAAGAAAGCCGTGCCGTATGTGCGCAGCGATCTGGATCTGACTGATCGCGTGATCCAGATGTACAATTCCGGCGCCGGTGGTGACGCGCCTGCTGATCCCAAGGCAGCCCCGCCCGCCGCGCCCAAGGCGCCCGCGCCCATGACCCCGCCGGTGGTCGCTCCGCCCAAGCCCTGAAGCGAGGGGGCAGTTGACCCGCGAACGCCATGCTCCGCTCTCGGGCCAACGGACCGAGAGCCGCGATGAGGGGATGGATCTTGGTGTGATTAGATCACGATTCGCGCATGAGAGGCGGGTGAGAACCACTCGGCGAGGCCGGGTGCCCGTTGCGGTGCTGTTGGCAAAGGCCGCGTGAGGGTTGGGTACGCGGAAATGAAGCCAAAGTCCTTCAAGATCAACATCTCCAAAATCCTGGAGATCCTGCCACACCGCTATCCGTTCGTGATGGTAGATCGCATCACCGAAGTCATTCCGGGGAAGTCGATCCGCGGCCACAAGATGGTCAGCTACAACGAGCCGTGGAGTCAGGGGCATTTCCCCGGTCGGCCGATTCTGCCCGGCGTTCTGATCGTCGAGTGCCTGGCGCAGATCGGCGGCATCCTGGCCTATGCGTCGGAGCCCTTCGATACGCACACCAGCCTGATGTACTTCCTGGGCATCGACAAGACCAAGTTTCGCCACACGGTGACGCCCGGCGACCAGCTCGACTTGTTCGTCGAGGTGCTTCACCACCGCAGCAACGTTTGGAAGCTGCGGGGTGAAGCTACCGTCGAAGGCACGTTGTGCGCGTCGGGCGAGCTGCTCGCCTCCGTCGTGGATCGCGAAGGGTGACGCTCAGCGTGTATTTTCAGGCGCGCGGGCGATTGCCATTGACCCGACGCGTGAGGGAGCCATAGCGCGCCCCCTTAGCAAGGGCTACTTGGACTCGAAGAGATCATCGAAAACACGGTCGAATTCGTCGTCGTTGGCGGCGCGCTGGTTGGCGGGGGCGATGGGCACCGGCGACGGCGAAAGCTGCTGAATGCGGTCGGCTACATCACGGTAGCCTGGATCGCGCCGCGCGATCTTCTGGAAATAATACAGCGCGTCCTGATTCTTGCCCTTCATCTCGTAAACGTTGCCGAGGTCGTAATACAGGCTCATCTCCTGCTCGACCGTCTTCTGCGCTGCGGATAGCGCGCGCACGTAGGCTTCGGCGGCCCGATCCAGCTGGTTTTGCTCGAGGTAGATCATGCCGATCATCGCGTAGCACATGCATTCACGCGCCTGATCGCGTCCCGCCATCTCGAATTCACCGATGGCATCCGGCAATAGCCCCATCTCCTTGTAGGCCACGCCGAGGTCGTAGTGCGTGGCGCTGTCGTTCTCGGCCACCTGTGCTTTGACACCGGCCTTGAACTTCTCGAACACCTGGTCGACGTCGATATCCTGAGTCGACGACAGCAGCTGGCGCGACTCCGCCGAGAAGCTTTCGGGCGGGGGCTCGAGTGCGTCGAGCGCCTCCAGCGATTGCGCGACGTCGTAGCCGTCGCTGCTGCCGTGGTCGCTGAGCTGCGAACGCTCCTTGGTCTGACTCTCGCCCGAGCTCGACAGCTGTACGTCGATCTCGGCCAGCTTCTCCAGAACCAGCTTGTGGTTCGGCGTGCGCCCCAGCTGTTCGACCAGAATAGCCTTGGCGTCGTCGTACAGACCGCGCGCGGCGAAGAACTCGGCCTCGTCGAGCACGTCCTCGAGACCCTCGTAGCTCACGGCCTCAGCAGCGGCGATGACGGGTGGAACGAAGTCCTCGACGTTCGAGATCTCCTCGGTATCGTCGTACGGCGTGAGCTCGGTGACCTCGTTCGTCACGTCGCCAATGCCGAGCTCGTCATCGGGCTCCGAGCCGAGCGGGAAGCTTGGCAGCGGTCCATCCGGGCCGCCACCAGCTCCGAACGGATCATCGATCGCCGAGAGCGAGCGCTTGCCCAGGCTGCGGCCCGGCTCGCTGTGCATGGCTTGTTCAGCACCGATCTCCTCGAGATCGTAAGAAGGCAGCGGCTCGTTGGGATCGAAACCGTCGGGCGGGGGGCCCGGCAGCATGTCGTGGGCGCTGCGCACGCGCATGCGACCGTCGTCCACTTCCTCGGTGTAGGGGCGGGAGCCGGCGGCCAACTCCTCCCAGAGCAACAGCGCGTCGTGATTTTCGGGATCGACTTCCAGCACCTGAGCAAGCAAGGCTTCGGCTTGTCCGAAGTTGCCGGCTTCCAGGTGGAGCTGGGCCACGTTGACGGTCTCCTGCAGCGCCGCGTCGTTCTCCCCGGCTTCCGCCAGCAGCTCGCGCAGCTTTTCGCGGATTTCGAGCGAACGCGGGTCGATTTCGAGCGCGATGTGCAGGGCCTCGATGGCCTTGGGATAGAGGCGCAGCTTGCGGAACGATTCCGCGTCCACGATGGCCTTGCGCGCGTGGCCGCGAGCGTCGAAGGAGCTCGCGTCCTGTAGCTCTTCCGCCACTTCCTGTAGCTCGTCGACCACGACCACGTCGGGCGCGCTGGCCATGCGCATCCGCGGCTCGGGCAAGGTGGTAGTCGGTTGCGCCGCGACGTCGAAGTTCTGGGAGTCTTCGAGTAGCTCGACCTCGGAGTCGGAAAGCGCGACGCCCGAGGGATCACTGCCGCGCGAGGCCGAACGCGCCGACGGCATCATGCTCTCGAAATCCGCCACCTGGTCGTCGCTTGGCGCGACCTGGCGCAGGTGTCCGAGTAGCTGAGCGTAGAGATCGGTCTTGTTCTGCTCGCGCGCCAGGCGGGCCATTTCCTTGTAGACCTCGATAGCCTTGGCTTCCTGACCGATCAGCAGAAAGGCTTGGGCGAGCAGGCCCAGCGTGTCCAGGTCCTTCGGGTCTGCCTGGAAGCAGATCTGCAGCTTGGCGAGCGCGGCCATGCCGTCCTCCCGCGTCGCGCGGCCCAGGTACAGCTCGGCCGCGACCCGCGCGAAGCGCGAGTCCAGCCTGAAATGCAGGATGCGCTCGACCACCTTGAGCGCGTCGTCGCCGCGCTCGAGATTCAGCAGCAGCTCCGCCGCGGTCCAGAACGATTCGATGGCCTCGTCCAGGGACTGGACGCGACAACACGCCTCCGCCAGCCGCAAATGCGGCAGGGGATTGCCGGCGTCGAGCTCCACCATCTTGCGGAAAACCTCGATCGCATCGCGGTCCCGCGCCGCCCGCTGCAGGCGCGTGGCCACCTCGTCCCAGGCGGCCAGCGCGTCACTGGTCAATCCTAGCTGGGTGTAAATGTCCGCCAGCTTGGGTACGATATGGCCATAGCGATCGGTCAGCTCCGGCGCGTGCTTCTTGATCAGCTCGCGAATCTGCTTATAAACCGCGATCGCTTTAAGGGCGAAGCCCTGCGAGGCATAGAACTGGCCCACGCGATCGTAGGTCGCAATGGCCTCGGGGTAGGCCGATAGGCGCGCCTGCAGATCGCCAATCTTCAAAAGCGTGCGAGCGTCGTTCGGATCCTCCTGAACGATCCTCTGGTACTCCACGATCGCCCGGTCGTACTTCTTCTTCTCGATGTACTTCTGGGCAGCCTGGAGAGTCTTCTCGCGGTCGATGGACAAGGCTCTTGCGTCGGATAGTGAGCTCGGCGGCCGAGCCGAAACCATCTGAAGCGACAAATCCTACGAACTTTCGCGGGGTTGGTCAAGGTGAGGAAGACAGTACGCAGCGCTGGTCTTGCCTTAGTTTGGGTTGGGGCTCGGTCTCGTTGTCGGCGGGGCCCGACCCCGCGTCGGCCCAAACGGGTGCTCAACCGGTTGGGCGCCGTAACCGCGTTGCCACCCGACCTGCTACATTTTCCTTCAAAGTGCTCAGCTTTTCAGACGTCGAAAGTGCACAGGCTCGCATCGCTGGCAGGGTGAGGCGGACGCCGCTGAGCGAGAGCGCGGCGCTTTCGCGGCTGTCGGGGTCGAGCGTCCACCTGAAACTCGAAAACCTCCAGTTTACGGGATCTTTCAAGGAGCGGGGCGCTGCCAATCGACTGCTCGTGCTCTCGGAAGCCGAACGGGCGCGCGGCGTCATCACCGCCAGCGCTGGAAATCACGCCCAGGCAGTGGCGCTGCACGCTTCACGCTTGGGGGTGACCGCCACCATCGTCATGCCGGAGGCCACACCGCTGGTGAAGGTGCAGGCCACCGAGCAGCACGGCGCTCGCGTCATCCTGCATGGCTCCGGCTACGACGAAGCCGCTGAACGCGCCGCCGAAATTGCCAAGGAAAGCGCCGCCGTCTACGTCCACCCCTTCGACGACGAAGTCGTGATGGCGGGGCAGGGCACGATCGGCCTCGAGCTGGTCGAGCAACTGCCCGAGCTGGATGCCGTGGTGGTGCCGGTGGGTGGTGGTGGTTTGATTGCGGGCATCGCGACAGTGCTACGCGAACGCAAGCCCGACGTGCGGATCGTCGGCGTCGAATCGCGCACCTTTCCCGGTATGCGCCGTGCCTTGGAATCCGAAATTCCGACGTCCCTACCGCCCACCGCGTTGCCCGGCGGCAAGACCATCGCCGACGGTATCGCGGTGCGGCGGGTGGGACAGCTGACGCGCCAAGTCGTGCGCGCGCGGGTCGACGAGATCGTGCTGGTGGACGAAGAAGAGATTGCAGAAGCGATCCTGCTCCTACTCGAGCGCGAACGTACCGTTGCCGAAGGCGCGGGCGCCGTGGGTCTGGCGGCCCTTTTGCATCGTGATCTGGGCCTCGCTGGCAGGAGGGTCGTCGTCGTCATTTCGGGCGGCAACATCGACGTCAACCTGGTCTCGCGCGTCATTCAGCGCGGCTTGGTCAAGAGCGGCCGTTTGTGTCGTCTGGCCATCAGCGCGCGCGACGTGTCGGGCACGCTGTGGGGCATTACCGGCGCGATCGCGGCCGCACGCGCCAACATCGTCAGCATCGAGCACGACCGCGCGTCGTTGAGCCTCGAGCTCGGCCAAACTCAGATCGAGGTCGTGATCGAGACCAACGGGCCCGAACACATCGCCCTCGTCGAGAGCGAGCTCACCAAGGCCGGCTTCGAGTATCGCCGGGCGTGAGCTCGGCTCTCGCTATGCGACACTCAACATGTCGTACATCGGTGCGTCCGGCGATCGGGGATTGGGCCTCAACTCCTGCGACCGTGGATCTACGACGAGATCGAGCATCTCGAGCTGGACCTGCCCGATGAGCGGCGTCGCGCCGGTCGGCACGACCAGCGCGTCGCCGGTCATGTCGCGCCCGAGGATCTCGATGCGCAGACCGGTGACGCGCGCCACCTCGGAAAGGCTACCGTCAGCCATGCGCGCGGTCTTGCGATCGCGCAGCGGCACCCCCAAGGCTGCCACCAGATCCGCTGGGAGGACCAGCGTCGTGGCGCCCGTGTCCACCAGCGCCTCGACCTCGACACCTCGGACCTTGTCCCAAGGGATGACTCCATTTTCGGCCATCCCGCGATCGACCACATTTTCGAGCTTCAGCTTGGTCATGACTCTTCCCATGCTCCTTCTCGGTCCACCACGGGGCCGATTGTGCGTTTTGTCGCTGTCAGCGAGGCGAGGTGTCGGCGGCTTCCAGTTCCGCCGGCCACGAGGACAGTACCACGCCGCTGGGATCATGGCCGGGGGCCTTGATTGATTGACCCGGGGGTACAATGATTCTCACGTGTCATCCTCTTCGAGCTCGGCCATAGCTGGCGCTTACCGCGCCCCTTTCGCTGTGGGTGGACCCGTGGCCATCGACGAGCGCCTGTGTGAGCGCTTGCTGGAGGTGGCCCTTTCGAAGGGCGGTGACTATGCGGACCTGTTCTTCGAGTACCGCGCGGGCGGCGGGCTGAGCTTCGAAGAGGGGATCCTGCGCAGTGCCTCGCGGGGCGTGAGCCTGGGGCTCGGCGTGCGGGTGCAGAAGGGCGACGCCACCGGCTACGCCTACGTGGAAGAGATGGAGTTCGACGCCATGAAGCGCGCAGCCGAAACAGCGGCGCGCATTGCGGACGGCGGCAAGACCATCGAGCCGGTGCGGCTCGAGCGGCGCGACGTGCCCGAGCGTTACCGGCTCGAGCAGACCACGCTGGACGTACCGGGCGCGGAAAAGCGCGCTCTGCTCGAGCGCGCCAGCAGCGCCGTGCTGGCCTTCGATTCGAAGATCATCAAGGCCTCGGCGTCTTTTTCGGAGGAAGTGCGCGAGATCTTGATCGCGACGAGCGACGGTCGTTTCGTGCGCGACTTTCAGCCGATGCTGCGCTTCGGCATCAGTGCGGTGGCCGAGCATTCCGGCAAGCGCGAGTCAGGGCGCAGCGGCGGCGGTGGGCGCATGACGCTCAGCTATTTCGCCGGCAAGTCGCCGGAGGAGCACGCGCGCATCGCGGCGCAGCAGGCGCTGGTGCTACTCGACGCCCGGCCTGCTCCGGCCGGCCAAATGGAGGTCGTGCTGGCCCCTGGCGACAGCGGCATCCTATTGCACGAGGCCGTCGGTCACGGCTTGGAGGCCGATTTCAATCGCAAGAAAACCAGCAACTACAGCGACCGCGTCGGCCAGGTCGTGGCCAGCGAGCTATGCACGGTGGTTGACGACGCCACGCTGCTGCAGAGTCGCGGCTCGATCAACGTCGACGATGAGGGGCTCACGCCCGAGCGCTCGGTGCTGATCGAGAACGGTGTGCTCCGGGGCTACATGCAGGACCGTCTCTCTTCGAGGCATTTCGGCGTCACCCCCACGGGTAATGGCCGGCGTGAAAGCTTTGCTGCCTCGCCCATGCCCCGCATGACCAACACCGTCCTTTTGGCCGGTCCCCATGATCCGGAGCAAATGCTCAAGGGTGTGAAGCGTGGCATCTACGCCAAGACTTTCGGCGGAGGCCAGGTGGACATCTCGAACGGGGACTTCGTGTTCTCCCTGACCGAAAGCTATCTGATAGAGGACGGCAAGCTGACCGCACCGTTGAAAGGTGTGAATCTTATTGGCAACGGTCCCGAAACACTCCGCGAGGTAAGTGAGCTAGGTAACGATGTGGCCCTCTCCGACGGTAACTGGACATGCGGTAAGGACGGTCAAAGCGTCCCCGTCGGCGTCGGCTGCCCCACCATCAAAATCTCACGGATAACCGTTGGCGGCACTGAAATCTGAGCATTTTCGAGCCAAAAGCTTCGTCGCGGTCATCGGTCATGGACCGATGCTCGAACGTGAGGAGGGAGCTTCATCCACGTTGCGCCAGCTCGGCGCGACGGTCCGAACTCTCGACCTATGGGACGACCCGGTCGAGCTCATCCAGGAGGACGACGACGAGCTGGAAGTCCGGCCAAGAGCCTTGGTTTTCGAGGCGTTGGACCGCCCGGATCTGGCGGTAGCGGCCCTGCGCGCGGTGCGCAAGGAGCCCTACTTCGACAACGTCGGGGCGATCATTGCCGTAACAGTCGGGCAAATCGCGCGCATCGATCCTTCGACAGGTTTCGACGATTTCGTCCTGCATCCGTACGTGCCGGAGGAGCTGTACGGGCGCATCCGCGCCCTGGAGTGGCGCCGCAGCGAGTTCGCGACCGAGGAACGCCACAAGGTCGCTGGCATCGTGGTCGACAAGGCCGGTCACGAGGTGTTCGTCGACGGCCGCCCGATCGCGCTCACCGCCAAGGAGTTCGCGCTACTAGCCTATCTGTGTGAGCGGCGTGGCAAAGTGCTGTCGCGCGAGCATTTGCTGGCGCGCGTTTGGGGTAACCGTTACGAAGGCGGACCCCGCACCGTCGACATTCACGTGCGACGCCTGCGCGCCAAGCTGGGTGACGCGCTACCGCTCGAGACCCTGCGCGGTTCCGGCTACAAGCTACGCGCGCCGGATCACGACGAGAAAGCGGCGCGCGAGGCCGAGGAGCACGAAGAAGAAGAGCTGGAAGAATCCTGAGCAGCCACGCGCTGCGACAGCCCGGCGTGACGCTCCTCGAGTGTGCGCTATCCGACCCGAGCGGCTCGGTAAGCCCGCCTGACTCTACGCAAGGTCTCGAACCAGCGCGTCTGCCAAGCTAGCTCGCGCACGAGCTCCGTGGGACGCTTCGGTGCGCCGAAGTGGCGATGCACCGTTCGAAACGCCCGCAACCTACCGAGCCAGGGACCCTGCAGTCGCACGGCATTTCGGTAGTTGAACATGGCCATGAAGGGCACTAGGCGACCGCGCAAGAGCTCAGCGTCGGAAGGGGCCAGCGCGCATACGACGTCCACCAACTCTTCTGAATCCTCGCACCACTTTTCGATCTGTGCCTCTGCCGTCATCGATGCGCTGTGCATGCAGAACGTGGCCTTGGCATCCGGAACATCTACTCTACCGAAACGTGCCGCGAGACGCAGCTCCGTAATCACGTCGTCCCACAGCCCGTGGCGAGAAGTCATGCCTATCTCCCGCAGGGGTACGGTCCGGAACATCGTGCTGCACAGGAACGGTGCGGTCTTGCCCTCGAGCCAGGCCAAGACGAACTGCGTAAAATCGAGACCTGAAACCAGATTCAGCGACTCGTAGAGCAACGACCCTTCGGCGTTGACGACTCTCGTGCCGGTGCGGATGAGCCCAGCCGAGGGATTCTGCCGTAAAGCCTCGACGCAGCAGGCGGTGAAGTCGGGGTCGATCAAGTCATCGTCCATCAGAATCAGGATGTACTCGCCGCGCGCATTTTCGATGCACGAGTTGATGTTGGCCAAGGCCCCGATGTTTTGCGGATGCCGGTGGTAGCGGATCCTCGGATCCATCTGAGATTTGACCAATGCCTCGGTGGCGTCGCCGGAAGCATTGTCGGAGACCAAGATCTCGAGATGCCGATAGGTCTGACCGCACGCCGCAGCGAGCGCCTCAGGCAAGAAGGTCGCCGCGCGGTTGTACGTCGGCAGGGCGATCGTCACGAACGGCTCTTCCGGGCCCCGGTTTTGGTCGTCCAACGTCGTTCCTCACTCGGTCACGACGGCTCAGTTACGCGAGCGCATCACGGGTTTCACGGGGCGACCGACCAGGTATTTCTCGATCCCCTCGTCGAGCGCCTTGCGATACACGGCCATCACTTCGTAGAGCACCTCGTTGGTGCGGTCGATATCCTGTTCGCTGTGCGCGTACGACACAACTAGTGACGAGGCGAGCAGGCCGCGCTTCAGGCTCTCTTGCAAGAATAGCGTTCGAAACGGCTGCGACGGCTGGCCGTTCTGGTCGCGCGTACCGAACACCAGGCAACACGGCCGCCCGAACAACCCAACTTGCTGCTCGAGCCGAAACTCGGCAACCGATTTGCGAAAGCCTTTGGCGAGCCGCTCGCCGCGCTGCCACAGCGTCTCGATCACCGGCTCCCTCTGGTAGGTTTCGATCACCGCCTTGGCCGCTGCCATGGCGTGCGTCTCGGCGCCATGCGTGGTCGACGCCAGGAACACCCGCTCCCGATCATGGTCGAGCCCGCCGAGTCGCATGATCTCGCGCTTGCCGAGCAGCGCGGACACCGAAAAGCCGTTGCCCAGCGCCTTACCGAAGGTCGAAAGGTCGGGGACGATGTTGTGAAAGGCTTGTCCGCCGCCGGCGTGCCAGCGAAAGCCGGTGATCATCTCGTCGAGCACGAACAGCGCGCCATGCTCGTTTACCAGGCGCTGGGCCTGGTGCAGGAAACCGTCGCGCGGCTCCTGGTCCTTTTCAGGCTCCAGGAACACCGCCGCGATGCGGCCGGGGTGGGCGTCGAACAGGGCCTTCAGGCTCGCCAGGTCGTTGTAAGCGAACTTGACGGTCAGCTCGCGAATGCACGCTGGAATACCGGCCGCCATCGCGGTCGAGCCGATGAACCAATCGTCCACCGAATAGAACGGATGGTCCTGGCAGATCGCCACCATGTCACGCCCGGTGTAGGCGCGCGCGAGCTTCAGCGCCGCGCTGGCGACGTCCGAGCCGTTCTTGGCGAACTTGACCATCTCGGCGCCACTGATCAGCTCCAGCATGGCCTCGGCGAGCTCGAGCTCGAGGGTCGAGGGCCGGATGAAGTTCGCGCCCAACCGCATTTGCTTGGCGGCGGCCTCGATTACCGGCTCGAAGGCGTGCCCGAGCGAGACCGCGCGCAAGCCACTGCCGTATTCGATCAGCTCGTTACCGTCCACGTCCCAAACGTGCGAGCCCTTGCCGCGCACGATGTAGGGGGCCATGCCTTCGGGAAACTGATCGTCGCCCTTGGCATAGGTGTGCGCGCCACCGGGAATCGCGGCGTTGAAGCGCGCGCCGAGCGCGGTCGAGCCGTCGAATTTCACGTGGGGACCCCCGTGCGCTGGCTCTTGACCATCTCCTCGACCACGTCCGCCTTCTTCCACACCTCCCAGGGCGCGTTGCCGGAGTTGTAGAGGTCGGTCAGCTCTTGCTGCTCCTTGAACGTATCCATGGCCCAGAAGCCGTCGTGGCGGAAGCCGAGCAGCTTGTTTTCCGCGATCAAGCGTTGGAACGGCTCGAGCACCAGCTCTTCCCCGAAATTCATGTAGTCGAAGATCGACTTGCGCAGCACGAAGTAGCCGGCGTTGACGATGATGTTGGCGTCCCGCACGTACTTGATGTCGCGCACGTTGCTGTGCTCGTCGAGCGACACGACGTGGAAGCTCTGCGACGGCTGGGAGCAGACGAAGCTCGCCACCTTGTCGGTGGCGGCGAAGTCGCTGACCATCTTGTCCAGCGCCAGGTCGGTCAAACCGTCGCTATAGTTGGCGAGGAACATCTCCTCGCCTTCCAGGTACTGCCGAGCCAGCATCAAGCGCATGCCGACGTTCGATTTGAGGCCGGTGTCGACGAACGTGATGTTCCAGTCGTGCACGTCGGTTTGTCGGCGGTGCAGCTGCTTCTGTCCACGCGACATCGTGAAGTCGTCGTCGATGTACTCGTTGTAGTTGAGAAAGTACTCTTTGACCTTGTCGGCCTTGTAGCCCAGACACAAGATGAAGTCCTTGTGGCCGTAGTGCGCGTAGTAGCGCATCACGTGCCAAAGGATCGGCCGGTAGCCGATCGGCACCAGCGGCTTGGGCACGCCTTCCGAGTATTCGCGCAACCTGGTGCCCAGCCCGCCGCAGAACAAGACTACTTTCATGTTGCTTCTTCCTCCGCTGGCTCTCGGGACAGCAAGCCGTGCTCGAGCAGCAGGTTAGCAGCCGCCTGCACCTCTCGGAAAGTGAGCCCGGCGCGCTCGGCGACGGCGAGCAAGTCGTGCGTACCGTCCGCCATGCTCAGGACCCACAGCATGGCGAACTGGAGTCCGGGAATGCTACTACCCCCCATCGCCCGGTACAGGCCTCGTTTGCCGAGCTGTGGCTCGCCGAACGGCTGCAGGTTTCGGTAGCTGACGTTGTGCTCCAGCACGTGCAAGATGCCGCGTAGCACCTGATAGGACTCGGCCAGCCGCTCGGCAGAGACGAAGTCCGGGTTGTCGAGGGACGTGTGGTACTCGGGGAACTGGCCGTGGCGGCCGCGCATCAACGACGCCACCGGCAGGCGAAAGCCGGGCGAGTTGTACTGCCGCTCGTCGTAACCGTACGGAAAGAAGTCGATCAGCTGGTGCTGATGGTCCGACGCGCGCAGCACTGCCGCCGCAGCTCGGTCGATGGCGTGATTGCCGGCAAAGCTGCGCTTGAAGGTGAACGGATGTGCGTCACCCAGGCAGGTGAGCGTCAAACCGTGCTTGATGCGCTGGGCGGTTCGACGATTGCGCTCGAGCCAAGTGATAGCGCCGATCGTGCCGGGAGCGAACAGGAAGCGCAGCGTGTAGCGGCGCGGCTGCACTGCCGCGAGCTCGCGCGCGAGCAAGGTACAGATCGCGACCGCCGACAGGTTGTCGTTGGCCAGCGAGGGGTGACAGACGTGGCTGGAGATCAGGATCTCGTCGGCCGATTCGCCCGGCAGCACCAGCTCGGCGTAGGTGAGGTTTCCTGGCTCGAGCGTCGAGTCGATGCAGACCTCGTAGTCGGTCTGGGGCAGCGCCTGCAGCTGCCGCTCGCTAAGACAAAAACCCCACCCTTCCTCGTAGTAAGAAGTTCGGTAGGGAATGGCGTCGGGCTGTGCTGGCAGGCTGTACAGGTGGGGCCGCAGCTCCGACCAGGCGAAGCGGCCATTCACGGGCACGCTGTAGCTGACGACGTGCAAGTTGTGCGCGCGAAAGTCCACGACGCGCTCGCCGCTGGCGTTCTTGATCCAGGCGTCGCGGATGTTCCACTCACGCGGTACGACCCAGTCGAGCACTGGAGTGCCGCTCGGCACTTCGGTGAGCTGAAGGGGCAGATGGCGACCCAAGATGGCGAGCGTCTGACGCACGCCATTTCCGGTGATGCTGCGGCAGATGGGGTAGAGCTCACGCACCAGATTCATCAGCTCGGCGCCAGGCGCGGGGGTGTTGGGCCAGTCAGCCATCCTGCCCCTCCACGAAGTCGGGGTAGCCGGCGTCCCGTGCCGCGATCACGCTGGGCTCACGGGGCCAGGCCAGCGAAAACTTGGGATCATTCCAGCGAAAACCACGCGCGGCGTCGGCGTTGAAAAACTCACCCATCTGATAGTGCACCGCCGTGTCGTCCAGCAGCGTGACGAAACCGTGGGCGAACCCGGCGGGCACGAAAAGCGCGCTGCCCTGCGCGGCCGTCAGCTCCACGCCGAAGCTCCGAAAGCGTGTGGGCGAGCCCTGCCTCAGGTCGACGATCACGTCGAAAATGGCGCCCGAAGCCGGGCGAACCAGCTTGGACTCGGCGAACGGGGCGCGGTTGTAGTGCATGCCGCGCAGCGTGCCGGCGTGTCGATTGAACGACAGGTTACTCTGCGGGAAGCGCGTGGGCAGGCCGTGCTCCGCGAGCTCGCGCTCGCAAAAGCTGCGCGCGAACCAACCCCGCTCGTCGCGGTGCGGCTCGAGCTCGATCACGAAGGCGCCGGCCAGCGGCGTTTCTCGGAAGATCACGAGCCGCCTGGCCTGGCTTCGAACGTCATCGTCATGCGTTTTTAACCCAACGCGCAGGGCGATTCCAGCCACCCGGCGCTCGCTTGCCGAACCGGGGGTGGTTCGATACCGTGACCCGCATGAAGCAGGACAAATGCCGTCATTGCGGGACAGCGCTGAGCGATTCCGTCGTCGACCTGGGCATGTCGCCGCTGTGTGAAAGCTACCTGCCGCCCGAGCGCCTGGACAGCATGGAGCCGTTCTTTCCGCTGCATGTTTCGGTGTGTCGCAAGTGCCTGCTCGTCCAGCTGAACGAGTACGTCACGGCCCACGAGATTTTCACCGAGTACGCCTACTTCTCGTCGTTCTCCACGGCCTGGCTCAAACACGCCGAAGACTACGTGGAGATGATCAGCAAGCGCCTTTCGCTCGACGGCAAGAGCTTCGTGGTGGAGCTCGCGAGCAACGACGGCTACCTGCTGCAGTACTTCGTCAAGAAGGGCATCCCGTGTCTCGGCATCGAGCCGGCCGCCAACGTGGCAGAAGCAGCGCGCAAGAAGGGGGTAGAGACGCAGGTCACCTTCTTCGGTCGCGAGTCGGCGAGCGAGCTCCGCGCCAGCCGTGGCGCGGCTGACCTGATCATCGGCAACAACGTGCTGGCGCAGGTGCCGGACGTGAACTCGTTCGTGGCAGGCGTGGCCATCGCGCTCGGGCCAGGCGGCACCGCCACCTTCGAGTTTCCTCACCTGCAAACGCTGTTCGAGCAAAACCAGTTCGACACCATCTATCACGAGCACTTCTCGTACTTCTCGCTGCTCAGCGCCGAGACCATCTTCGCCGCGCATGGGCTGACGCTGTTCGACGTCGAGGAGCTGTGGACGCACGGCGGCTCTCTTCGCGTGTACTTGCGGCCGAGCGCGGATTCTTCGCGACCGGTGAGCGAACGCATGCTTGCGCTGCGGGCGCGCGAGGAGGCCAAGGGTTACCGCGATATCGCCACCTACACGCGCTTCGAACAGCAGGTGCGAGCGACCAAGCGCAAGCTGCTGTCGCTTTTGATCGACGCCAAGGCGCAGGGCAAGAAGGTCGTCGGCTACGGCGCGCCCGGCAAGGGCAACACGCTGCTCAACTACTGCGGTATTCGCGAAGACTTTCTGGACTTCACGGTCGATCGCAACCCCTACAAGCAAGGCAAGTTCTTGCCGGGCACCCACATCCCGATCTTCGCTCCCGAGCGGCTGGACGAAGCGCGCCCCGACTACATCCTGATCCTGCCTTGGAACTTCAAGGACGAGATCATGAAGCAGCTCGCGCACACTCGCGAATGGGGCGCGCGTTTCATCGTGCCCATCCCCGAGGCCACGGTCCTGTAATTGCGCGGGCGCCGGTTCTCGGGTAGAGCGCTGGAAGCGGTCCGCCATGAAAATCGTCGTAACGGGTCACCTGGGTTACATCGGCGTCGAAATGGTGCCCGTGATGCGTGCCGCGGGGCACGAAGTCGTCGGGCTCGACACCGGCTACTTCGATGACTGCGACTTCTTGAGTCCGCCAGACGACGTGCCCAACCTGCGCATCGACCTGCGCGACGTGACGGCCGAGCACCTCAAGGGCTTCGACGCTGTGCTGCACCTGGGCGCGCTTTCCAACGATCCGCTGGGCGACTTGAATCCGCAGGTGACCTACGACATCAACCAGCACGCGTCGATCAAGCTCGCGCGCGCGGCCAAGGCGGCCGGGGTCAAGCGCTTCCTGTTTTCGTCGTCGTGCAGCCTGTACGGCGCCGGAGCCGACGGCTATCTGGACGAGAACGCCGCGTTCAATCCGGTCACGCCTTACGGCGAATCGAAGATTCGCGTCGAGCAAGAGCTGAAGAGCCTGGCCGACGACGCCTTCTCGCCGACCTACTACCGGAACGCCACGGCCTACGGTGTGTCGCGGCGTCTGCGCGCCGACATCGTGGTCAACAACTTGGTGGGTCACGCGGTCACGACGGGCAAGGTGCTGATGCAGAGCGACGGCACGCCTTGGCGGCCGTTGGTGCACATCCGCGACATCATCCTGGCTTTTCAGTGCGGTCTCAGCGCGCCGCGCGAGGCCATTTTCGACCAGGCCTTCAACGTCGGTCAGACCAAGGAAAACTACCGCATCCGTGAGGTCGCCGAGCTGGTAGCGCAGGTCGTCCCCAACTGCGAGCTGTCGTTCGCCCAGGGCGCGTCTGCGGACCTTCGCAACTATCGCGTCGACTTCAGCAAGATCGAGCAGAAGCTCCCGGGCTTCCAGCCCGCTTGGACGCTACGCAAAGGTATCGAAGAGCTGTACGAGGCGTACACGCGCTTCGGCTTGACCAAAGAGCAGTGGACCTCGTCGCGGTACTATCGACTGCCCACCATCAAGGGCCTGCTCGCGAAGAACCTGGTCGACTCGGAGCTGCGGCGAACTTCCTAGCCTAGAGCGGGCCGCTTGACCGAAACCCTCGACCTGGACGCCGTCGTCATCGGCGGGGGCGTCATCGGGCTCGCCGTGGCGCGCGCCCTCGCGCTCGCCGGCCGCGAAGTCACCCTGCTCGAAGCCGAGTCCCGCCTCGGCAACCACAGCAGCTCCCGCAACTCCGAAGTCATCCACGCCGGCATCTACTACCCGCAAGGCTCCCTGAAAGCGCGCCTGTGCGTCGCCGGCAAGGAGCTCCTGTACCGCTACTGCGCCGAAAAGGGCATCCCGCACCAGCGTGTCGGCAAGATCATCGTCGCCACCCGTGACGAAGACGTTGGCACGCTGCAGGGCATTCTGCAGAAGGCGCGTGACAACGGCGTAACGGATTTGGAGTGGCTCGAGGCCCGCCAGATTGCGGAGCTTGAACCGTCGGTCGAGGCGGTCCGTGGCCTGCTCTCGCCATCGACGGGCATCATCGACAGCCACGAATTCATGTCGGCGTTGCGGCGCGATGCCGAAGCGCACGGCGCGCACGTCGTCTTGAGCAGCCCCGTGCAAAGCGGGGAAGTGCGCGGCCGCGGCGGATTCGAGCTCCGGGTCGGCGGCCGCGAACCTTTCACCGCGCGGTGCCGCACGCTCGTCAATGCCGCGGGATTGACGGCACAGAACGTCGCGCGTTCGATCCGCGGCGTGCCGGCGGCGAGCATCCCGGGACAATACTTCGCGAAAGGACATTACGTCACGCTCAGTGGACGCTCGCCGTTCCGGCGCTTGGTGTATCCGGTCCCGGTTCCGGGCGGCCTGGGCGTCCACGTCACGCTCGACATGTCCGGGCAAGCGCGCTTCGGCCCGGACGTGTCGTGGCTCGACGGCATCGACTATGCCTTCGATGAGCAGCGGTCGGCTGCATTCTACGCGGCGATTCGCAGCTATTTTCCGGCGCTGAGCGATGGTGCGCTAGCGCCAGGCTACACGGGGATCCGGCCAAAGCTCTCGCCGGCTGGTGCGCCGGCGGACGACTTCGTATTGCAAGGAACGGCCGAGCACGGTGTGCCGGGGTTACTCAGTCTTTACGGCATCGAATCGCCGGGGCTGACGTCGGCGCTGGCGCTCGCAGATGCCGTGCTTGATAGCCTCTCGAACGATCCGGGGTATATGGGTCGGGCGTCCACGCATGACTGACAAGATTGGCGTGCTCTTCATTCACTCTTCCGAAGAGTTCGGGGCCGATGCGGCCGTCCACGCCGACTTGATGCGCTATCTGGATCGCAATGGATTCGAGGTGCACGTTGCTTGCACGGTTGGCTCTACTGCGGAGGAGCCGCTGCCCATGCGCATCATGCGGGGGATACCAGAGCTTCGCGTGCGGCCGACACACTTCGTGCCGCATCTCGATACGGAGAGCCTGCCGCTGCTGCTGGGCAGTGTCGCGGCCTTTCTACCGGTGCCACAGGACCTGCTCGATCTGCGGCGCTACGTCAAAGCCAACCGCATCCGAATCATCCACAGCACGGATCGGCCGCGCAATGCCGTTTACAGCGTGATGCTCGGCAAACTGACAGGCGCCAAGTCGGTCGTGCATGTGCACGTCAAGTGGTCGGAGGGTTATGGCCGAGCGGCGCACTGGGCCGTTCGCAACGCAGACGCCGTGTTCAGCATCTCGCGTTACGTAACCAGTACCCTCGTCGAAATGGGTCGGGCGGAGCGTGATGTCCATACGGTGCTCAACGCCATCGACACTAGCCGCTGGAATCCGGCCGCGGATGGCGCGAGCCTGCGTCAGGAGCTCGGCGTAACTCAGGACGCGCCGCTGTTGGCGTCGGTCTCTCGACTGTTTGCCTGGAAAGGACAGCGCGAGCTTTTGCGCGCTTTCGCGCGCGCTCACGCCGGCCTCCCGAACCTCAAGCTGATGATCGTCGGTAGCGATGCTTCGGGCTTCAACCACGACTACAGTCGGGAACTGAAGGAACTGGCCTTGCAACTCGGAGTCGCTGACCACGTTATCTTCACCGGCGGCAGATCAGACATCGAGCGGGTGATGGCCGCTTGCGACATCTTCAGCATGCCTAGCTTCGAGGAGCCGTTCGGCCTGGTCTTTTTGGAGGCCATGGTCATGGCGAAGCCGGTCGTGGCTCTGAACAACGGCGGTACGCCCGAGGTCGTCGAGCACGGTCGTTCGGGCCTGCTCTCCCCGCCTTGGGATATCCCTGGTCTGGCCGCCAACATCTCGACTCTGGTGCGGGACCGGGAGTTGCGCTTGCGGCTGGGGCGCTACGGTCGTGAGCGCGCGGTGCAGCTGTTCGACGCGTCACGTATGGCTCGCGACGCCGAACGCGCCTACGCCGCGGTGCTCGGCAGTGGGCCCTAACACTACTGCCGCAGACTTTGGCAAGAGCAGATCACGATCGGCGTGAGCGGGAACGAGCCACGAGACAAAAACTGGCGAGGCCAGAGCGGTTTCGTCGTTGGCTAGGAGAGTCGCTGGGCCCGGTGGAGCGCCCGCTC
>DATEDZ010000243.1:0-21596 GCA_035281385.1 Polyangiaceae bacterium | reverse complement strand
ATTCGCGCTTTCCTATTCGCACTGGAAGTTGCCTTTCGTCGGTGTCCTCGTTGCTCGCAACACCGAGACAAACACGAACAAAAGGTGCACTTCCAGTGTTTTCTGCAGCCTCGCCTCACCCCTCAGATTGTCGAATTGGGGCTAGTACCGGTAAATCTCCGGCTTGTACGGCCCCTCGACGGCGACATTGAGATACGCCGCCTGCTTCTCGCTCAGCGTGTCGAGCTTGACGCCCAACTTGCCGAGGTGGAGGCGTGCGACTTTCTCGTCGAGCTTCTTGGGCAGGATGTGCACGCCGGCGGAGAGCTTCTCGCTCCAGATCGTGATCTGCGCGAGCACCTGGTTGGTGAAGCTCGAGCTCATCACGAAGCTCGGGTGGCCGGTGGCGCAGCCGAGGTTGACGAGGCGGCCTTGCGCCAGGATGGTGATGCGCTTGCCGTTCGGGAAGACGAAGTGATCGACCTGTGGCTTGATGTTCTCTTCCTTGATGTCCTTGCGGGCCTTGAGCCAGGCCATGTCGATCTCGCTGTCGAAGTGGCCGATGTTGCAGAGGATGGCCTCGTTCTTCATCTGCTCCATGTGACGGCCGACGACGACGTCGCAGCAGCCGGTGGCGGTGACGAAGATGTCGCCGATGCTGGCGACCTCGTCCATCTGCCGCACCTCGTAGCCCTCCATCGCCGCCTGCAGCGCACAGATCGGGTCGATCTCGGTGATGATGACGCGCGCGCCCAGGCCCCGCATCGCTTGCGCGCAGCCCTTGCCCACGTCGCCGTAGCCTGCGACCACGCACACCTTGCCGGCGAACATCACGTCGGTAGCGCGCTTGATGCCGTCGGTGAGCGACTCACGACAGCCGTAGAGGTTGTCGAACTTGCTCTTGGTGACGCTGTCGTTGACGTTGATGGCCGGGCACTTGAGCTCGCCCTTCTTGAACATCTCGTACAGGCGGTGCACGCCCGTGGTCGTCTCTTCGCTGATGCCGCGGATCGGGTCGTTGCCGCTGAACAAGAGCGGGTGCTTGTCGTGGATCCAGATGGTGAGATCGCCACCGTCGTCGAGGACCATGTTCGGGCCCTTGCCGCCCTCGAAGGCGTAGATCTGCTGCTCGAGGCACCAGTCGTACTCCTCGTTGGTCTCGCCCTTCCAGGCGAACACCGGGAAGCCGGCCTTGGCGATGGCGGCGGCCGCGTGATCCTGCGTCGAGTAGATGTTGCAGCTGGTCCACGTCACCTCGGCGCCCAAGGCCTTGAGCGTCTCGATCAGCACTGCAGTCTGAATGGTCATGTGCAGGCAGCCGGCGATGCGCGCACCCTTGAGCGGCTGGCTGGCGCCGTACTCGGCGCGCAGCGCCATGAGGCCGGGCATCTCCGTCTCGGCGATCGCGATCTCTTTGCGGCCCCACTCGGCCAGCGACATGTCCGCCACGCGGTAGTAGCTGCCAGCTTGCGTGGGGAGCTTAGTCTGGATTTCCTTGGCCGGCTTGCCGCCGCCGCCCGAAACAACACTTTGCGTCATGACTTGTTACCTTTCACTTCTCTAACGGCCTGGTCGCTACCAAGAGCTGCCAGCCCACGTGTCCGTCCATCGCTGCCGCCGTCAGGCTCTGCTGGATGGGGAAAACCTGCGGCTCACTTAGACCCGCCTCGCGGCTCAGGGTCAAGAGCTCGTCCGCTTCGAAGCCCATCCACACGTCGGCCTGCGCACCTGCCAGCTGCTCGTCGGAATGACGAGCGTAGTCGATGACCAGTAATTTTCCGCCTAGCCGCAGCAAGGCCGCAAGCTCGCTGAGCGCGACGCGCGGCAGCGGCGCGTGATGCAGCACGCGCGCCGCGACCACCACGTCGGCTCCATTACCCACCTTGCCTACTAGTCTGGAGTCGCTGAGCTCGGCCTCGATCAACTCCACGTTGCCGTAGCCGCGCTGCTTGACGCGCAAGGCTGCGCGCTCGAGCTGAGCGGCACTGCGGTCCACACCGATGACGCGCTCGAAGACGGGCGCCAGCAAATCCAAGAGCACGCCGTCACCCGTGCCGGCATCGACCGCCAGCGCACGGCACGGTAGGAGCGCCGCGAACGCGGACAGGTAGGCCGGCAGCTCCGGCGCCAGGCCGAGCTGCTCGGAGCTGCGAGCCTTCGCAAAAAATTCGCGCGTTTTTTCGTCGCGCCCGCGCACGATGGTCGGCACGCGCGAAAGGCTGCCGTCCGCCTCACACAGCTCACGACCGGCCGCGACCGCGTCGCGCACGACTGCGTCAGTCGTCGCTGCGGCCGGCAGACGCACCAGCGTGCGTGTGCCCTGTCTGCGTTCGGCGAGCAGCCCGGCTTGCCGAAGCGGCGCCGCATGCCGCGACACGTTGGGCTGCGACTCACCGAGCAGCTCCGCCAGCTCACCGAGCGCGAGCTCCTCCACCGCGGCGAGCGCGAGCAAGCGCAGCCGAAACGGGTCACTCAGCAGCCGATAGAGCTGCCAGCGAGCATCGAAGCTGGGCGCCACCGCGTGCACGACTTATATACTTACATACTTTCACATATTCACAAGTAACAAAGGACGGAAACAGGACCGCCCCGGCGACGCAGACCGAGGGCGTGTCATTGCGGCCGCGCTCCCCCTTTCGCCCTTTCGTCTCTTGGATTCGATTTTGAAGTCGAGATCGCGGTGGTGAGAAGGACGGGCGCGCCGAGTTGTTGCTAGCGATGAAGTGAGCGACGGCATGGCGGTCGACTGCGCCGGCAACCTTTACCTGACCACGGGCGGCTCGAGCGACGGCGTCATCACGGTGTGGACGCGAACGGCGGCCACTGGGCCGACCTCATCGATCCCTGCTTTGGCTGACCGGACCTCGAAGCCCTTCGCCTAGACTAGAAGGTCATGGATCGCTTCCGGCGCTTCGATGAAGCGTACTACCACCGCTTTTATGAGTCGCCCCAGACGCGGGTGGTGTCGGCCGAAGAGCATCATCACCTGGCTCAGTTCGTCTTCTCGTTCGCCGAATACAACAAAGTCGAGATGAAGAGCGTGCTCGACATCGGTGCCGGTGTCGGTCACTGGAAACACTGGGTCGAGAAGCACCGCAAAGGTATCGCCTACATCGGCACCGAGGTGAGCGCGGTGATGTGCAAGAAGCATGGCTTTCAGCACCGCGACATCGCCCGCTGGCGCGACCGCAAGAAGCACGACCTCATCGTGTGCCAGGGCGTGCTTCAGTACTTGCCGGATCCGGACGTGGCTCCGGCGGTGGCGAACATCGCCGCCATGTCGCGCGGTCTGGTCTATGTCGAGGTGGTGACGCGCGCTGACTTGCGGGATCGCGCAGACAAGGCGCGCACCGACATGGACGTGCACGTGCGCAACGGCTCGTACTACCGGGGCATTTTGGCCAAGCACTTTTTGAGCATTGGCTGCGGGTTGTGGTGGGCCAAAGATCGCCCCCCCCCTTTTTGGGAGCTCGAGATCGGAGGCTAGTCGTGGAAGGCAAGACGCTGCTCAGAGTGTTCATCGTGACGCTGTGCCTGGCCCTGACCGGTCTGGGCTATCGCAACAGCAACGGCGACAACACCGAGGCGGTGACGCTGGCCACCAAGGCGGCGTGCGGCGGTGTGGACGGGTGCTCGGCGTCGCTGGGCCAGCAAGCGCGCTCTTCCTTCGGGCATGAGTACTCGTTCACGGTCGCGGGCGTGGCGAACCCGAAAGGCGTCGCCAAGAACGTCGTCGTGGAGTGCAAGCGCGATTTGATCTTCGTCGGCGATTGGAAATGCACGCCCAAGGGCTTCGGACCCTAGGGAGTGGTTGGTGGTCGGTGGTTAGTGGTCAGTTGCGTTGAGCGGCGATGGCCCGCGTCAGGCGTTGGGCGGATTTGCGGGCGCTGATCGAGTCGGCGCCGTCGGGGTCGAGCTCGAGATAGCGCTGGTAGTCGGCGAGCGCGGCGGCGGGGGCGCCCAGCTGTTCGTAGAGCTGGGCGCGCTCGATGAGCTCCGAGCTCAAGTCGGGTAGGAGGTCGATCAGGCGGTCGAGCGTGAGCAGCAGGCGCGAGGCGTCACCACGCGAGGCGTAGATACCGCGCAGGTTCATCAGCATGCGGGCTACGATGTGCCGGGTGCGCGCGGGCTCCAGCATGTCGCTGGAGAGCGGCGCGCGGACGTTGCTTTGCCGCAGCAGGCTGCCGAGCGCCTGGCTGTCGAGCAGTCGGCCTTGATTGAAAGGGTCGATGATCACCGGCTCGTTCAGTGTGGCGCTGGGGTCGGAGCTTCGGGCGTCGAGCCGCACCAGGAAATGGCCCGGAAACCCGACGCCTAGCGCGTCCACGCCCAGGCGCCGGGCGACCTCGATGTAGATGACGGCCAGCGTGATTGGGATACCCGTCTTACGGTCCAGCACCTCGTTCACGAACGAGTTACGCGGGTCGTAGTAGTTGCTCGTGGCGCCATGGAATCCGCAGACTACGTACAGATAGTCCGAGAGCACGCGCGCCTGAACGCTCGGCGGCAGGCCCGATAGCCCGCGCCCGGAGAGCGGCCGGGCCAGCTCATCGAGCCGTGCCCGCTGCGCCCCGAGATCGAGCCCCGGGTGCGCGTCACGCGCGATCAGCAGGGCTCCGGTGAGGAGGTCGAGGCGATCGTCGTCGTCGCGCGCGTAGTCTAGAAACTCCACGGGTTTATTATACCGCCGCTGTAGCGATTCCCGCCCTCGGAGTTTTGGGAGTTTTGCCTGGGGACGAGCAGGCTGCCTGCTATATGCTCCTCCGCCGCTCGGTCCCGGCGCGGGCCGATGGCAAACAAGGAAACCGAAGATGAAGGTGGAAGACATCATGACCCGAGACGTCCGCAGCTGCGCTCCCGAAGAGAGCCTCAGCTCGGCGGCTCAGATCATGTGGGAAGTCGACTGCGGGGCGGTGCCAGTGGTGGACACCGAGCGACGGGTCATCGGGATCATCACGGATCGCGACATCTGCATGGCCAGTCACCTGCAGGGCGTGCCGCTACGCGAAGCCAGCGTGGGCAGCGCGATGGCGCGCGACATCAAGTGCTGCGGGCCGCAGGACACGCCGGCTACCGTTCAGGCGTTGATGCAGCAGCACAAGATCCGGCGCGTGCCGGTCGTGGACGCGGAGCGGCGTCTGATCGGCGTCATCACGCTCGCAGATATGGCGTACATCTTGAGTAGCAGCCAGACCCTGGGGGGCGACGGCATGACCTGGAGCGCCGTCGGCCACACGCTCGCCTCCGTATGCGAGCCGCGGGGCCGGTTTACGACGCGCTACGGCGGTTCGCGGTAGCGGCGACAACGAGAAGATAGCCATCTGCTGACGCGTCCGTGACTAACCCTCGGCTATGACAAGCGTAGCGCCTGTCATGCAGCTTGAGCCTGTGCACCGTCTCGATTTCGTCCGGTCGACCCCATTCTTTTTGGTGCATCTGGTGGCGATGGCTGGGGTGTTTTGGCTGGGCTGGTCGTGGACCGGGCTGCTGCTGGCCCTCGGGCTCTATGCGGTGCGCATGTTCGGCGTGACCGGCGCCTACCACCGCTACTTCTCGCACCGGACCTACAAGACGAGCCGCGCGTTCCAGCTGGTGCTCGCGCTGCTGGCCATGACCAGCGTACAGAAAGGTGTGCTGTGGTGGGCGGCGCACCATCGTCACCACCACCGCATGTCCGACCAGCCGGGTGACACGCACTCGGTGCTGCAAGACGGCTTCTGGTGGAGCCACGTCGGTTGGATTCTGGCGCCCCAAAATCACGACACCGACTACTCGAAGGTGAAGGATCTGGCGAAGTACCCCGAGCTGCGCTTCTTCAACGACTACTACTACCTACCGGCCGTCGCGCTGGCCGTTGGATTGTTTCTCGCAGGCGGCTGGTGGGCTCTCTACTGGGGCTTCTTCGTCTCGACCATGCTGCTCTGGCACGGCACCTTCACGATCAACTCACTCACGCATGTCTTCGGCAGCACGCGCTACGTGACCACCGACAACAGCCGCAACAACCTGTGGCTGGCGCTGATCACGCTGGGTGAGGGCTGGCACAACAACCATCACTACTACCAGCGCTCCACCAACCAGGGCTTCTTCTGGTGGGAGATCGACGTCACCTTCTACGTGCTGAAGGCGCTTTCCTGGGTGGGGTTGGTTTGGGACTTGCACACGCCACCGCCGCACGTGCGCGACGCCAACCGCGTCAGCGCAGCGGCCGAGCCCGTCGAGACGGCGGTGCCGCACGTGCTCGCCCCCGCACCGCTCGCTGCCGCCACTCTGCCTGCCTCCCCGCGCTGATCCCAAAGACTCTAGACTCGAGCTTTGCGGTCTTGGAAGGAAAGATCACGATCGTCAGGAAGCCGCGAGCCACGAGAAAAACCGGCGGGACGGGCGCCTGTTGCGCTTGGGCATGCATGAGCCGCCGGACATTTCTAGTGGTCTGCTCGCTCACGCGACCACGTAGATACCCGCAAGAGCCCTACTATTCCCGATGCGAAATCGCCCAACTCGAGTCTAGAAGCCGGGTGTTGTAGACAGCAACCATTGCTGCGTCCTGCCAAAGCCCTGCTGCTGTCCCTGCTGTTGATCGGTTGCGGCGCCGGAAGCGCGGTCACGCCAGCCAAGGCTCCCGACGCAGCAGCCGGTTCGCCCGTCTCGGCGCCGGCCTCGGCCGATACGGCCCAGGCTTCAGGACTAGGCGCATTGCCGCGCGGAGTGCCGGCAGCACCGGAAACGTGCGCCGCGTATCGTGGCAACGCACCGGCAAGCTGCCCGAGCGGCGACTTCAATGAACGCCTGGCGGCCGCGCTAGGCGAAAGTGAGCTCACACGCGACCATTCATTGCGCTGCCTCGAGACCGCCCCGGACGGTCGGCTTGATCCGCGCGCTGCGCGCCGACCTCGCCCCGCGTGGCTGCGGCGACGCCGTGGTGGGTGAAGACGCAGCAGTGCCGGGTGCCACCCGCGACGTGGCCGATGCGCTGGTGGCGCTCGGCGTGGGCGCGCGGCTCTACCGCAGCATGCGTGATGCTCCCCTGCCCCGGCCGCCGTTCAGTAAGGAGCAGTTCCTCAAGCACTTCAAAGAAGTGCTGAGCCCTTGGCTCGCCGATCAGGCGCACGCGGTCGAGACCTTGTCGCGGCTCGGGCCGCGGCTCAATGGTTACGCCAAGGCGATCGTGGCGCTCGAGGCGGGGCTGGCCGACATGCGCTTCGTCGGTGTGGCGCGAGCCATCGAGCTACCGGCCGAGATGAAGTCCGATGCCGAGGTGCGCGAAACGTATCTGGTCGCGCTGGAGCAAGCGCTCGAGCTGCGTGTGACGCGCGGTCGCGATGCGGCGCTCGTGGGCTTGGGGGAGCTTTCGCGCCTGGGTATCACGAACGACGCGCGCATGAAGGACGCGCGGGCGCTGCTTTCGGAGCTCTACGCCGGAAGGCGCATCGATGCCCTGGACAGGCTGCAGCTGCCGCCGCTCGCAGCGCCCGACACATCGAGCGCGGCGCTCAAGGTAGCTGCCAAGCTGCCTGCCTTCTATGCACAGAAGCTGGACGCTTCACCCAAGCTGGACGATCCGAAGCTTCTGCGCGCGCGGCTCGAGCAGGGGGTACCGCCCGCGGTTTGGCTCGCCTCCTCCCAGGCCCCGCCCGCTCCGGAGCTGCTTGCGCTCTCGCAGCGAGCCCTATTTCAACTCGGTCAAACCTACTTCTGGGCGGAGGCGTTTGCTCGCGCGGCCGCATTGCCGCCGCTGCAAGACAGCGGCAGCGAGCTGATTTTTGCCCTGGCCAAGGTGCTCGCACGCGGGCCACGCAACGCCGCCGCGATGATGCTCGGACCCCCGACGCTGCCGGCCGACTTGCGCGACACCAGCGCGCTCGACGCCCAGGCCGGCCGCAACACCCCCGATGCCGGGCGGGCCGAGCTCGACGCCGCCTACGTGCGCGGGCTCGCGCCGCCGGCCAACGACCCGGCATTCTGGAAGGAGCAGGCCGCACGCTACGAGCGCGCACAGAAGAAGCTCGAGAGCAAGGCAGCCAAAGCTATAGCCGGTGAGCTCGCCAAGGCGGCGCAGGACACCGAAAAGGCGCTGCGCCATCAAGCCACGGCGACGCCCTGACCTGCTAATCCACGCGGCGCGCGACGCTGCCACTTGCGCGGCGAGCGGAGAGCTCGAGTGCGATTTCAGGAAGCGCGAGTGCGCGCTGCTTGGCCTCATTCATCCGACCAAGTCGAGGTCGGGGCCCCCAATGCCACGAAATTGCGAGCCCGGCCGGCGATTGGGGTTGCATTCCACGCCCGAAAGGCTACGTTCCGCCTCGCCTTTGGTCGGCCGTATCGCTTGCACGAGGCGGTTCGGGGCGTAGCGCAGCCTGGTTAGCGCACTTGACTGGGGGTCAAGGGGTCGGCGGTTCGAATCCGCCCGCCCCGACCGAGTTGGAGGAAAAGAGACCTCAGTCGCGACCTAGCGGCTGGGGTCTTTTCGTTTCGCACCAAACGCCGTGAGGAAATAGTGGCGCAAGGCTTGGAAGCTCCGCTCAGGCAACTTCTATGAGGCGATTTTCGGCGTCAAGCTGTTACGCGATACGGTGGCAGACCAAGTTGGTTTGGCGTGCGCTCGCGCTTGGCCCCTGGCCACGAGCTCCGGCAACGTGTCTGCGGCGAATGGAGAAGCGCCCGAGGCGAGCTCATGCAGGATGATTCCCAGCGCCTAGATGTCCGTACGAGAATCCACGTCCTTGGCCGATTGCAGCTGTTCGGGCGACGTGTAGAGCGGCGAGCCCATCATGGCTGACGTCTTCGTGATCGAGACGTCCGGTACTGATGAGCCGCCCCCGCGCATCTTCGAGATACCGAAATCGAGCACCTTGACCGAAAGCGCGCTGTCGGGGCGACGAATCACGAACAGGTTGGGCAGGCGTGAGATCACGATGAATGATGCCCCAGTGCGTGACGGGGCTCTGGGTCGGCGTGCCGTCGGGGCCGCCACAGCACCGTCAGATCGACTTTGCTCGCTCCTTCGGACGTTATGATTTGAGCGCGTGGGGGAAAGAGCCTTTCGCGAACGCTCCACGCGGAGCCAACAACGTCCGGGGAAAGCTAAGCGATCGGACGGGTACCCCTGTGCCCGCCGCGGCGACTTCGCCCATGCCCGACCAGGAGGCGCTCAATGCAGATCAGACTTTTCGTGTCCCATTGCTCCCTGCTCGCTGTCTCGTTCAGCGCGGTAGCGTGCGCCGGCGCGGCTGAGGAAGCCGAGTCTAGGGCCGAGCTGGCGGCCGAGCTCGCCGCGGAAAGCAGCAGCGACAAGGACCGCCCTCAGATTGGCGACACCCTTCCAGGCACGGATCCGGTTGCCTTCGCGGAAGCGCTGGACGCTTTTGCTGCTCTCGAAGACATCGACGAAGGGCTGGGGCCGACGTTCAATGAAACCGGCTGCGGCGCCTGTCACACTCTTCCGGTGGTCGGAGGCTCCGGCGTGCCAATCGAGCGACGCTTTGGCCGTCTGACCGCTGGCGTGTTCTTTGGCTTCGACACGCCTCCGGAAGACGAGGGCGGTACGCTCCGCCAACTGTTCTCGAACGGCACCTACCTGAATGGTGCCGTCGAGTGCACGATTCCGGTGGAAGTCACTCCGGCGAGCGCCAACGTTCGCGACGTAGGCCGGCGCACCACGCCGCTGTTCGGCCTGGGCCTGGTCGACGCCATGCCCGACGCTTTCTTCGACGCGCTGGCCGCCGCTCAACCGGCTGCCATCCGCGGCGTCGTGCAGCGGGTGCCCATCGCTCTGCCGGATCCCCGCGATCCTACGCAGACCCTCGGTGGCCTTCGCGTGGGACGGTTCGGTTGGAAGGGCGGTATTCCGTCCTTGCTCGTTTTTTCAGGCGACGCTTACGACAACGAGATGGGCATCACTACCCAGAGCTGCGTCAATGGCGTGTCGGTGCTCGCCTTTGCGGGCGAGAATCATCCCAACAACGTGCCGCCACCCGACGGCTGCAACGGCGGCGATCTCGCGCCGCCGCAGCCGGACCATCCGGATGTTCCGACGTTCACGGACGATGCCGTGGGACCGTGTGATGGCGGGCGCAGCGAGATTCAGGACGACCTCGTCTTGTTCACGACCTTCATGGAGTCCTTGGCCCCGCCCCCGCGCGACATGAGTGACCGGAGGTCGGTCGAGCAGGGTGAGCGACTGTTCAAGGAGGTGGGCTGCGCCGACTGCCACGTCACGACCACATTTCGCACGCCGGATCACCCGTTCAACGGCGTGCCAGGCAAGTTCAAGTTCCAACCCTTCTCGGACTTCCTGGCCCACGACATGGGCGCGCTGGGCGACGGCATAGGCAACACTGGCGACTCGGTGGCGACGACACGCCTCATGCGCACCTCCCCGCTGTGGGGCGCGCGCTTCAATCCCAACTTTCTACACGACGGTCGCGCCGCCACTATCGAGGAGGCGATCTTGGCGCACGACGGCCAGGGCGCGGCGTCGCGAGATGGCTTCAGCGCTCTCCAGCAGGCGGAGCGGCGCTCGCTGGTCAAGTTCGTGAACTCGCTTTGAGCTACGGGCTACGCTGGCACCGTCACGACGCTGAGCAGTACCCACGCTTTCGACCGCGCGCAGCGGTCCGAGACGCGCGTCAGCTCTTGCGGGTGCGTGCTGCCCCACGCAGGCGCATCAGGCGCATGCGCACAGAATCGGGCGAACGATCGGTGTCGCGCGCTATTTCTTCGGCGCTTTCCTCGAGTAGATAGCGCCGCACCAGCAACCTGAGCGAGGTCGCGTCGAGGTCCCCCAGCGCTCCGTTCAAGAGGTTACGTGCCACGACCGTGTCTTCTGGCGTGTGCTCCGGGCTGTCAGCAGGGGCTGCCTCCTCGTCGAAGCTAACGTGCAGAACGTTACGTCGCCGCCGCGATCGATGGAAGTGCGCGACCACATTGCGAGCCAGCGCGCGGCACCAGCCGCCAGACTCGTCCCATTCGATCTGACGATCGCGCAACTCGAGGATCCGAAGCCCCACCTCCTGCATGATCTCCGCAACGTCATTGGAGTCGTTGACGAGACAACGCACGTACGCCCGCAGCATTTTCGAGTGCTTCAGGAATGCCTCGTCCGCACCAAAGGAGTCCACCATCAATGTCCTTGTGCACACTCCGAGCTGATTCGCTCAGTGTCTGACGGGCAGTGTCCGCCGGGCACTTCGATCATCGATTTGGACTTCGCGCCATTGCTGTCTCCTTCGATGGCCACGCGAGCACAGCGCTCTTAGCAGGACGGGTATGCCGAGACGTAACGTTCCAACACGTGGCCTCGCCCCTCGGCTTGGCCGCCCCGGCTCCACGAGCATAGCCTATCGCCCGACCAGCAGCGATTCGTAGAGTCGCCAAAACCGCGCTTGCGTCCCCGCCCGACGAGTAGGCCGACAATCAGGACGATGGTGGTGGTGCGAGCGCGCTTTTCGATGTGGCTCACCGCGTTGGAGGCGGTCGCATGGGTCGGCTGCGGTGATTCGAAGAGCAATCCCCAAAGCGCCGGGCCTGCCGGTCAAGCGAGCGGCGACATGGCCGGTAACTCCGCGGGCCCGTGGCTCGGAGGCCGGCAGTCAGGGCGGGAGCAGTCCGCAAGGTCAGGTGGTCATTTTGTGGCACCTCCCTAATAAGCGTGCGCCCGCCTCGCCCCAGAATTGCCCGTCACCGCCACGACTGCCGTCGGAGAGTGTCTCGACTTCTGCATGGGGCGAGCGCCGGGTAACCCGAGCGACTATTGCCCCGCCGGGGGTGCCGAATGGGGTGAAAGCGGTGCAGGTTACGGCGGCGCGAGCATCGGCGGCGCGCCGTGAGGCTCAAGGCGTGCCGAAGCCACCGCCGCCGGGCGTCAGGATCGTCAGGCAGTCGCCCGGCGCCACGTCGAACGAGGCGGAGCCGGGCAGCTCGCGGCCATTGAGCAGGTTCTGACCCGGGACAGCCGCCGCGCCGCCTGCCAGACCGAAAGGCGCTCGCTCGCGCCGTTGCGTGAGCAGCGAGACGTGCGTAGCACGCAGGAACTCGAAGGTGCGCCGGACGCCGTCGCCGCCGCGCTGGGCCCCGAGCCCACCCGAGCCACGGCGTACGGCGTGCTCCAAGAGCCGGACTGGAAAGCGACGCTCGAGCACCTCGGGGTCCGTGATGCGCGTGTTGGTCATGTGCGTATGCACCGCCGAGGCACCCGCGAAAGTACGACCCGCCCCCGCGCCTCCCGCGATCGTTTCGTAGTAGCCGTAGCTCGCGTCCCCGAAAGACAGGTTGTTCATCGTGCCCTGACTGGCCGCCAATAGCCCGGCAGCCGCGAATAGGGCGTCGACTACGCGCTGCGAGGTTTCGACGTTGCCGCCAGCGACCGCGCGTTCCGGGCTGGGAGCAAGCAAGCTGCGCTCCGGAATGACCAGCTCCACGTGCTGCAGGCACCCGCTGTTGAGCGGGATCGGCTTGCCCACGAGCACCCGCAAGAAGTACAGCACACAAGCCAACGTGACCGCTCGCGGCGCGTTGAGGTTGCCTGGCTGTTCTGGGCCCGTGCCGGTGAAGTCGACCAACAGGCGCTCCGGACCGACCTCCAAGGTCACCATCAGGGGCGTGCCGTCGTCCAGCTGGTCGGTGAAATGATGCCGGCCGGGCTCCAGACGCTGCAGAGCGCGCTGCACCTCGACGCCGGCGTTGTCTTGCACGAAGCGCATGTAGCGCTCCACCTGCTCGGGGCCGCGCTGTCGCGACAGCTCCAAGAGCAAGCTGGCTCCGTTGTGGACCGCGGCCAGCTGCGCCTCCAGATCCGCGAGGTTTTCTCGTGGTCGACGCGCGGGGTAGCGCCCGGAGCGGAGCAGCGCCAGCAGCAGTGCCTGATCGAACTTGCCGTCCTGATTGGCTCGCACTGCTCGCAGTACGATGCCTTCTTCTTCGAGCGATTGCGAGAAGGCGGGCATCGAGCCAGGGGTCGTCCCGCCGACGTCGGCGTGGTGGCCGCGCGAGGCCGCGAAGAAGCGCAGCTGACCTTGCGCATCGTGCACCGGCGCCACCACCGTGATGTCGGGCAAGTGCGAGCCGCCCTGGGCGGGATCGTTGGTCACGAAGATGTCGCCCGGCACCAGCTGCGGGTGCATGGCGATGACCGCCTTGACCGACTCGCTCATGGCACCGAGGTGGACGGGAATGTGCGGTGCGTTGGCGATCAGCTCGCCGGCGCGATCGAAGACCGCGCACGAGAAGTCCAGTCGTTCGCGGATGTTCACGCTGGTTGCGGTAAGCCTCAACGTTCGCCCCATCTGCTCGGCTATGGACATGAAGCGATTGACGTAGACCTCGAGCAAGACCGGGTCGACTGTCGCGCCGGTCGCGGCTGCCGCGGCGTCGGTCTCGCCCGCAGCTACCTGCCCGCTGACGCGGAGCAGGCCGGCTTGCTCCGCCACCAGCTCGAAGCCCGGCTCGAGCACGATGGTGCCCGTGGCCTCGGCGATGATGGCCGGCCCGGCCAGGCGCGTGCCGGGCCGCAGTACCTCACGCGGGTGAACCGGCACGTCTTGCAGCCAGGTGCCGCGAAAATACAGGCGTGCTCGGCGCAGCGGGTCGGGCAGAGCGTGGGCGTGAGCGACGGCTGCGTGCTCGAAGGCTGCCGGCGATTTCTCGACAATCGTGACGCGCAGCTCGGCGATCTCGAGCGCGCGGCCCGGGTGCACGTAGCCGAAGGTGGCGCGAAACTTGTCCTCGAATTGCCGAGTGGCGTCGGCAGCATGCTGCGGCAAGCTCACTAGCAGCACGGTCTCGGTGTCGGTGTAACGCACGCCGAGCCAGCGCATCACCAGCAGGCGCGCAGCCAGCGCTCCGTCACGCTCGAGCGCGGCTCGCCCGTCGGCCACCAGTTGCTCGCAGTTGGCCGCGAGAGCTCGAAGTGACGAGTCGGTCAGCGGCAGGCCGCCGGTGTCGGCTTGACCGTCCCACGTCAGCTCCGAGATGCCGATACCCCAGGCAGAGAGCACACCGGCTTGCGGGTGAAAGAGCAGCTCACGGACACCCAGCTCGCGCGCCAGCGAGCAAGCATGTTGGCCGCCGGCGCCGCCGAACACCACCAGAGCGTGCTCGCGCAGGTCGAACCCGCGCTCTACCGTGACCGCGCGGATTGCCTGAGCCATGCTGGCGTTGGCGACGCGGAAGAAGCCTTCGGCGGCTTCCCAAGGCGAGTAGTCGTGCCCGTGCGCCGCGAGCTGAACCGCAATTTCGCCGAGCTTGGCCAGGGCCGCCTCGCTCGAAAGCGGCAGTGGGAAGCGATCGGCGATCAGCCGCCCGAGCACCAGATTCACGTCACTGATCGACAGCTCGCTCGCACCGGCGCGGCCGTAGCAAAGCGGCCCGGGCTCGGCGCCGACGCTCTCCGGTCCGACGCGCAGGCGCTGGCCGTCGAACCGGCAGATCGAGCCTCCGCCCGCCGCCACCGTGTGCACTGCCACCATCGGAGCCGCGATGCGGGTCCCGGCCACCTGCGTCTCGAACACCCGCGTCACCACACCGTCGACGACCTGCGACACGTCGGTCGACGTGCCGCCCATGTCGAATCCGACTGCGTGCCCGAGGCCTGCCGCGCGCGCCACCGCCGCGAGAGCTTGCGCGCCGCCGGCCGGTCCGGACAGCACCGAGGCCGCGCCGCGGAAACGCTCCCGTTCGCACAAGCCGCCGTTCGATTGCATGAGCAGGAGCCGCGAGCCCGGTAGCTGCTCGGCCAGGCGCTCCAGGTAGCACTTGAGGAGGGGCGTCAGGTAGGCGTCGATCGCCACCGAGCTGGCGCGCGCCAGGTAGCCGATGGCTGGCGCCACGTCGTGGCCCGACGCAACGTGGCCGAAGCCCTGCTCGCGCCCGAGCGCGGCCAGCTCGCTCTCCAGCAGGCCGCCGCGGTAGTCGTTCAAGATCGCGATGCCCAGGCTCTCGATGCCGGCACATTTCAACTCGGCCAGTTGCCGGCGCAGCGGCTCGAGCTCGGGGCGCTCTAGGCATTCGCCCGCAGCGCCGAGCCGCGCGTCGACCTCGACGATGCGCTCCGGCAGTGGCGTGGGCTTGTCGATGTGGAGCGCAAACAGCTCGGGGCGCGTCTGGTCACCGAGCTCGAGCAGGTCGCCGAAGCCGCGCGTCAGCAGCAAGGCCGAACGCGCGCCGCGCCGCTCGAGCAGCGCGTTGGTGCCCAGCGTCGTGCCGAGCCGGAGCTCGCACGGCGGAATCGCAGCGGCGTCGTCCAACCCGAGCAGCCGTCGAATCCCGACCAGGGGCGCCTGGTCGCTCGACGGCACCTTGACGACCGACAGCTCGCCCGTCTGCGGGTGTTTGCCGATGCAGTCGGTGAAGGTGCCGCCGCGATCGACGAAGAACTGCCAGCGCGCGCCGCCCGTCATGCCTGGAGTTGCTTTAGTGGGCGCGCTCAGCGGCCCAGCGTGAAGTCGACACCTAGCAGAATTTCGTTGTGGAGCGCGATGCCCTCCGAAAACGCGCCGCCCTGCTTTTGAGTCATGTTCAGGTGCCAGTCGAGCCGCGGCGTGAACAGCTTGGTGACCGCTATCTTGGCGCCCGCGCCGCCCACGAGCACGAAGTCGATGTCGTCCCCGAGCCGATCGGACGAGGCATGAATCACTCCGCCCCCGACGAGCGCGAACGGCACGAAGCGACCGATCGGGTACTGACCGACGACGTAGCCGCGGGTCATGTTGAATTGGGCGCCTTCGTCTCGTGGTGCTGGCCGCAGCTCGATGGGGCTCGGCGGCAGGTCTTTGACACGCCCCCAGCCGTGCGCTCCGTCGATCTCGAAACCAACGAACCGAACCGGGTAGTAGCCAACCCGCGCGCCCAGTAGCCACGCCAGCGTGTAGTCGGAGTGCTGCGCGCCCGGCGCCATCAAGTTGTGCTTCGAGTTCAACAGCAGCGGCCCCGTGATGACGCCGAGCTCGACCAGATGGTTCTTCCAGGTCATCTTCGGCTCGCCCCGCGGCGGCGGCGCGAATTGGCCGGGCGGCGCTGGCCCGCGCGGCAGCTCCTCGACGACCGGCACAGGGGGCGCCGGCGGCTCCGCCTTCAGTGCTGCGAGCCGTTCTCGGGCGGTTGCGCGCTTCTCATCGCCCAGCTTGGCAGAGTCGGGATGGTCCGCCACCTCTTGATAGGCCTTGATGGCTTCGTCGGTTTGCCCCAGCTTGTCGAGTGACCGTGCAATCCAGTACAGCGCCTGCACGCTCGGTAGCGTATCATTGGCGGTCTTGAACTGCGCGAGCGCTCCCGCGTAGTCCTCCTTCTCGAAGGCCACCGTTCCTGCGTCGTACGCCTCGCGCGCCGTGCTCCGCGCATCGGCCGCAGCCGCTGGCGGTGCGGTTCCGGTCGCAACCAGCCAAGCGACGCCGAGCCCGAGGACGAATCTCGATATTTCGTTCATGCCGACCCCCGATGCTACGACGACTGCCCGTGGATGACGAGGGCCCAGGCCTGGGGCGGCGCAAGCTGAGTCTTCTTCCGCGTGTTCGATAGCTACTGATTTGGCGTCCCCGGCAGCTCCGGGCAGATCAGGCGCTCGCCCTTTTTCGCGACAGAAGATGGTGTATGCCCAGTGCGAGAACGGACCAGTAAGCCGCAAACAGGATGAGCCGGAAGGGCGGCGGCGGATCCGGGTCCTGCTGCAGCCAGTTGATCGGGCCGACCAGTACGACCCTGATGGGCGAAAGAATCATCGAAGCGTGCCTCTGCCAAGTTTCCTGGTCCGGCGATGCCCAGAGAGCGTCGGGAGGCTGGTTCAACAGGAACCTCGTGACGAAGTGAAAGGCATACCCGAATGCGAGGCACCGGAGGACGAACTTCTTTCTGCTCAAGCGCATGGAATCAGTGTGCGCCAGTCGTCAGCCGTGATTGTGGAGATTGCGTGGAGAAGACCGCTGCCCAACCGCAGCTTCGCGGTGCGGGGGCCCATCGAGGGAATCGGCGCCTTGACAGAACCTCGACGCGCGCGCGAATCCTTCGGCCAGCGGTGACGCGGAAGAGTGACGACAGGTCGGGCCGGATCGGCTACGGCGTTCTGCTCCTGGTCGTGCCACCGCGGCCCCCGCTTTTGCCTCGACCGAAGCCCCATCCCGAGCCCATGCCCGCTCCCGAAAACCGATCCCTCCCGGGGCCGCGCTGGCGCGAGGCCACTTCTACGGATCGAGAGTGTGGTCCCTTGCAGGCGCCCAGCGTCCGTCGCAAGGTCGCCGGGTCGACCTTACCCTCAGACGAGGGGCAGCGAATGACTGAACGGACACCGGCCGCGCCTGATCAACGAGCTTCCCCAGCTACTGGCGTGCGCCTACGGATTCTGATCCCGCTGCTGATCTCCCTGTCGCTCATGATTGCGACGTTCTGTGCGCTATTCGTGCGGGATATTCGCCACCGTCGAGCCGAGGAAATCGCCCGCACCACGAGCTTCGCGGATGATATCATCCGCTCCGAGCTGGATCGCGGGACCCAAGTCATGGCGTCCATGGCCGCGCTGCTCGTCGAAAATCAGGAGCTGGCAGCAGAATTTCGGCGCCAGGACCGGGCCGCCCTCCTGCGACTTTCGCAGCCGATTCTCGAGCAAATTCAGCGCGAAAATCGGATCAGCCATTTTTACTATCACGCCTCAGACGGAACCAATCTGCTGCGGGTGCACCATCCGGAAGAGTACGGCGATCGCATCGAGCGTTTCACGCTCGCAGAGGCTCGGCGCACCGGAAAGCCGGCGACGGGCAACGAGCAGGGACCATTCGGCACGTGCACGCTCCGCTTCGTACGTCCCTGGATCCATGCGGGAGAGCTGCTCGGCTACCTCGAGCTCGGCATCGAGCTCGAGGACATGATGCAGCGCGTCCACGAGCTGATCGACGGTGACGTGCTCGTGACGCTGGACAAGCAGCTGCTGGACCGTGACAAATGGGAGCGCAACCAGCGTAGGCACGGCAGCAACTTGCGCTGGGACGAGTTTCCGTCGGTCGTGGTCGTCAGCCGTACCGGACAAGTCTCGGACACGCTCGGCGGCTACCTTCACCTGCCCCACTCCAAGGCGCCGCAGGAGACCTTCGAGATAGACCACGCGTCGCGCGTGTACCGGGCAATCGCGCGGCCGCTGATCGACGTGCGCCGTCAACGCATCGGGCAGATCATCATCCTGCTCGATATCACCGAACCGACCCGGCGCGCCTTCGAGGCCGGCGCCTGGGTGATCGGCGTGGGCACGGTGATCGGGGGCGCGCTGCTCTCGGTTTTCTTCGTGCTACTCGGTCGTGTTCAACGCGACGTGGCGCAACGAACGGCACGCTTGGCCGAGGCTCAGCGCACTCTCGCGCGAGAGCAATCAGAGCGGCAACGAGCGGAGCACGAGCGAGACCTGCAGCAGGAACGGATCACATCACTGGAGGCCCAGGGTCGTATGGCGCGTGAGCTGGAGATCGCCAAGGACCGCGCCGAGGCAGGGAGCCGAGCCAAGAGCCTGTTCTTGGCGAACATGAGCCATGAGCTGCGCTCGCCTCTGAACGTGATCCTGGGCATCGCGCAGGCCATGGCACGTGAGCACACGCTGCCGAGCCGCGCGCAGCAGGATTTGGGCCTCGTGCTCAAGAGTGGGAAGCACCTGCGAACGCTGATCAATCAGGTGCTCGACTGGTCGAAGATCGAGGCCGGCCGTTTTACCCTGACGGAGTCGGCCTTCGACTTGCGCAAGCTGCTCGAGGAGCTGCAGGGCATGTTCGAATTGATGGCTCGCGAGAAGGGGCTGACGTTCTCGGTGACTCACGGTCCCGAGTTGATGCGCTGGGTGCGAACCGATCCAGTTCGGCTGCGTCAGGTGCTGGTCAATCTAGTGGGCAACGCCGTCAAGTTCACCGAACACGGCTTCGTGGAGCTCAGCGTGGAAATGCTCGAGCAAGCGCCGTTCGACCGTAAAGACCGGCGCTTCCGCTTCGTCGTTCGCGACTCCGGACCTGGCATCAGTAGCGAGGAGCTCTCAGGGTTGTTCGATGCCTTCAAGCAGGGACGCTCCGGAACCCGCGCGAAAGAGGGCAGCGGCTTGGGCCTTGCGATCAGCCGGGGCTTCGTCGAACTGATGGGCGGGCGGCTGGAGCTCGAGAGCAATGTCGGAGCCGGCACCACGATTCGCTTCGAAGTGCCGCTCCAGTCCACGCCGCCAGTCGAGGTGGCGGGGAGCGAGATGCTACCTTGCCAGGTGATACTGGCTCCGGGCCAGCCGGAATACCGCATTCTCGTGGTCGACGATCACCGCGCCGCCCGACAACTTTTGGTGCGACTGCTCGCGCCGATCGGGTTTCAGGTGCGCGAAGCAGCCGACGGTCTCGAAGCCGTCGAGGCCTGGCATGCGTGGTCACCGCACGTCGTTTGTATGGATGAGCGGATGCCGGTGTTGGATGGCCGAGAAGCAGCGCGTCGTATCAAGGCCACGCCCGGCGGACGCAGCACCCTGATCGTCGCGCTCACCGCTAGCGGATTCGACGACGACCACGATGATCTACGCGCCGCCGGCTACGACGCATTCCTGATCAAACCATACTCGGAAGCCGAGCTGCTTCGCGTACTGCAACAGTACCTAAACTTTCATTTCGTCCACGACGCGGCCCGCGACGCGCGAACATCGTGATGGAGACATGCGCGCACACTTCGAACAGGCGATCCCTCGCCGCTCGGTTCCCGGCCATAGAGCACATCTCATAACCTTAACTGCGAGGAGCGAACGCGACGAACCGCGTGGGGTGGGGCCCCGCTGAATTCATTTCAGCGGGGCGGGGAGGCGCGTGCCTCCCCGCGAGACAAGAACTAGAGAACCCATCTCAGTTTATGAGATGGGCTCTAGTCAATTTTTCAAGCCTAGACAGTACGCGCTCGCACTTACGCGCTCGCACTATCCCCGAGGGTCGCCTGGATCCTCGCCACCGAGAGTTGAACGAGAAAATTCGCAGCGAGGTCAGTGGGTCACGAAATGATGATGTCCTGATGACGATGTTCTGATGACGATGTTCTGAGCAACTGGAGAGCGGCTCGCTTGCACTCGGCCTATCCGGCGTTTAGGGTTGCGTCGCAATCCGCATACCATCGCGGATGCCGAAGGAGGGCCAATGAAGCAAAAATCATCGCGATCCGCATCGGGATCTGCCGCTATCGTGTTGAACGTCGCCCTGACAATTGGCGTTTCGGGCTGCAGCGCCGCGGATGCCGCGGATGGAGACGCCGAGGCTGAGAACCCCGGCGTGGTTGCCGAGCCGCTGCTAGCTGGGCCTTTACCCAACAACGTGCCATTCTTGAATCGCTTCGGAACCGCAGCAACCTTCAGCACGGCCGGCTTCGTCGATCTCGACAATCCATTCCACGTTCCACAAGGAACGAACGGTCGCTCGTGTGAATCATGTCACCTGGTTCAGGCGGGTTGGAGCGTGCGGCCGATCGACGTCGAGCTGAAGTTCTGGTCCACGCTCGGCACCGATCCCATCTTCAACCTGCTCGACGCCAATAGTCCAAGCGCCGACGTCTCCACGGTGCAGGCGCGCTACGCCGCCTACAGTATGCTGCGCAAGGGGCTATTCCGGCGTGGTGGCACGGCTCCGGCCAATGCAGAGTACGAGATCATCGCGTTCGACGATCCACTCGGCGCGGGCGCGAGCCCGACTCGCTTCGAGGCATTTCGTCGTCCGCTCGCGACAGCCAACTTCCACATCGCCTCGAACGTGGGTTGGCACGATCAGAATACTAACGGCAGCGGGGACGTGCACCTAGGTCTCGTGAATCAAGCGACCGGCAACATCACGGGCGCGCAGCAAGGCGCGCCGCCGGCGGCGGAGACCGCTTCTAGCATCGTCACGTACGAGGAGGGCTTGCGCTTCGCCCAGCTCTCGTTGTTCGGCATAGGAAGGCTCGACCGCTGCGGAGCGCGTGGCGGCCCCGAGCACCTCTCGGCGCAAGCAGAGGTGAGCGGTCGCTTCGACCTCTTCGATTCCTGGATCGGTCTCGCGCCGGCCTCGTGCACGACCAAACCCGCAGACAGGAAACGTGCGCAGATCGCGCGGGGGCAAGAGCTCTTCAACAGCCCGAACGCGGGCGGGGGCTCGTGTCTCGGCTGTCACAACGCGGCCAACAATGGCAGCAATGTGAACGGCACGTTGTTCGACATCGGCGCCTCGCGTCCGGAGCTCCGTGAGCCTGGAATGCCTCTTTATACCTTACGTAACAAGGCGACGCTCGAGACGAGGCAGACGACCGATCCGGGTCGGGCACTACGCAGCGGGCGCTGGGCAGACGTGGATCGCTTCAAGACGCCGTCTCTGCGCGGCCTGGCAGCGCGGCCACCTTACTTTCACAACGGTATCGCCGCGACGCTGAAGGACGTCGTGGTTCACTATGAGGTCGCGCTCGGCTTCGTATTCACGGCGGACCAGGAGGCGGACCTGGTCGCGTTCCTCGAGGCCCTGTAAGCAGGGCAACTAGCCCTTGATCTAGCGATAAAACCACGCGCGTGCGCGTGGTTTTATCGCTGTGGGTAAAAGGCAAGCCGGTGGCGTCCGGTGTAACCGGAGGTCGGGTTGGGTTGTGGAGACGGTCAAGGGGGCTTTCGGGGTTGGGGT
>DATEDZ010000242.1:0-5069 GCA_035281385.1 Polyangiaceae bacterium | reverse complement strand
CTAGGACCTCGGAATTCGCGCCGCCCGCCACCCACGTTTCTGACTCAGAATCCCATCACCAGCGGCGCGAATTCCGAGGTCCACAAAACTTGACCCATTCTTCCACCTCGTCCTTTCTCAAGGACTCTAGCTGGGGCAGGGACCCCAGCCCGACAAGACATGTGAGTCTTGGAAGAAAAGATCACGATCGGCGAGAGCAAGAGCCACCCACGAGACCAAAACGGGCGAGGTCGGCGAACGTTTGAGGTCAGGTCGCAAGGGTCGCATTGCCTACCTGAAAACCTGCTCGGACCCGACAACTCAGCAAAACTTGACTCATCTGTCACGGAAGACGCTTCTCAAGGACCCTAGTAGAGAGGCAAGACGCTGACGTCGACGGCCGCGAAGCCGCCGACGCGAATCACGTTGAGAGAGTCCTGGCTTGCCGCCGTGCCGGCCCGACGCAGGGATGGCACGAAGCTGAACGCCGGCCCGATCGTGAACGGGCCGATACCGAGGTATGGGTAGAGGCCCGGCGAAAACACCTGCTCGACCTTGATGTCTGGAGTTTGCTCGGCCGTTTCGGTGGCCATGCCGCTCGGCGGGTCGACCTCGGGGTCGCTGAGTCGAAACGACAGCAGCGCGCCCAAGTCGAGAATACTGAGCTGCGCGCCGATTCGAATGCCTTTGCCGGTGCCGTAGTGAACGTCGGGTCCAATCAGGAGGGTGGGCGCAAACGCGCTACCCGGTTCGACGGTGCCGTCGGCCGGCGTCTTTTCCAAGACGATTTCGTAACCGGCCTGGACGCCGACCAGTCCCGTCAAGGTGAGCCCGACACGTTTCTCGTTCTTGCGCCGCCACGAGCCGAGTGGCAGCGCCGCGTCTTCGAGCGTGGCTCGCACCTCATCGCTCGATTCGGCCTGGGCTAGCCCGGCAGCGAGCCCGAGCAGATTGCGTGTCGTCCCGTTCACTATCTTTGCCGTCGTTCCGAGCTGGGCGGCCGTCACGACGCTTGCCGCATACTCCCGATTGACGAGCTGACCGGTGAGCTTGATCGCTAGCGTCGCAGCTTCTGCAGCTCGTCCCTCGTCTCCACTCCCCTGTTGTTTGCTCACGGCAAAAGCGACAATGGGCTCGATGGTGCGCAGGCCCGCCCTCACCACTGCCGCCCGGTTTTCGCGGCTCGGATCCTTCCTCCACGCTTGATGGGCCTGGTCGAGCTGGCGGACACGGGCCAGCACCTTCTCGAGCACTTCGGCGTATTCGGGCGCTTTGGCGTAGACGTCGCGCGTCCTCGAGTCGCCGCTGAGAGCGCGGGCGAAGTTGCCTTCCTTCACGGCGCGCTCGAGGCGTGGCCGGTCCTGGAGCTGCTTCTTCAGCTCAGCCGCGATCTCGACGATCAGCTCTCGCGTCGCCACCGTGCAGGCTGGCGCGTCTTGGGGGTCTTTGACGAGCGGGGCGTTGACGATGAGTCCGGCGTTGGCCAGTAGCTCGAGCACGTCGGCACCCTCGATCGCCTCGCTGCCGAACGTCCAGGCGAGCGCGGCACCACAGGCCAACACCTGATTCTTCTGCCGAAGCTTACCAACCAGGACCGCGGGCAGGCCATCGAGATCTGCGCGCACCGCTTCGCGGATGGCGCCTGGCGTGGCCGCCAAGGTCTCGTCGGACTCGAACAGCGCGCAGGTGTTCACCAGGTATGGCTTGACCTCGCTTTCACAGTCGCACAGGTGATTCTTGACCACCTCGTAGGCGAAGAGCTTCGCTTCCTCTTTGGCGCGCGCTTCGAAGAACTCGGCGGTGCCGGTGAGGAGTCGCGTCTCCAGGCTCGCGCCGGAGCCGGCTCCGCCGGCATCTCGCTCGAGGCTCCGCTTGTCCGCCCCTGGGCTCCGTTCCGCTGGACCCAGGCACCGCGCAACGTTCTTCTGCGCCTCGGTGCGAGCCAGGGCGTCGGCGTCCTTACGGCACAGATTGCTCGCTATCTCCTGCCAAGTAGCGCTGCTCGACCGGATGCCGCACTCGATGACCCGTTGCTCCTTCGGCGTCTGTCCACACAGGATGTCGCGCTCGCCGCGCCACCTCACTATTTCGGCGATCTGCTCGACCCGTTTCTCGACGCAGACTTCTGACTTCTGCTTCATTTCATCGTTGCGTTGCCTGATTCCGGTCGCGAGCAGCTCGGTCTGCGCGGCAAGCTCGTCGCCCTTGACGCCGATGCCACGCGCCAATTTGTGGTCGCACCAAGTGCGGCTTACGGACATCTCGGACTCGAACTGTTCATACAGCGCGTCAGCGGCGCTGCCGCACTTTTTGGGGAGTGCCTTCAGCAGCGTCTGAAAATGCTGCTCGACCGTCTTGTCTTGGTCGAGCACTGCCTTTTCGGCCGCTTCCAACGTCACGCCGCCCGTGACGCTCTGCTGAGGACCGCACAACAAGACCCGCTGCTCGTCGCTGAATTGCGGCGCTGCTTCGCCGGCCGGTGCCGCCGACCGCTCACCTGCCAATTTTGCGCCTTCGGGTGGCGCCGGCTCATCGATTGCCACGTCGGGTGACACCAACGTCGAGGCCGCGTCTGCCATTTTTGGTTCGCTCGCGCTGCCGCCGCAAGCAACCACGCTCAGCATTGCTGCCAGCGCAACGCTCCAAATCCCTGCCTTGGTCTCGCTGCTCATGTTGCCCCTCCTCTTACAGCGTGAATGCTTGCGCGGCGGACACCTTTTGCTGGGCGGCAAGCTCTGGCCGCTGCGTGAAGCCGTTACTGTCGAGTGATGAGCGCACGCGCGACAGCAACTCTTGCCGGCTGAGCCCAGGCGCTTCACGCAGGTGCTTGCACAAAAAGAACGTGAAGGCGCCGTTCGCCACCCCGTCGAAGCTGGCATCGGCCGCGGTTTGGAACGACGCGCACGCCGACCACAGCGCGATGCTGTTCGGCTCGCGCTCCGAAAACAGCGTTTTGCGTGGCAACGAATCGCCCTGGTGACGAGCCACGATATCGACGGGGGGCTGCAGAAACCGGGGCTGCCGGTCGGGGGCGCCGCCGCTGCTGGGGCGGGCAAACCCGAGCTCCTGCGTGCCTTCGCCGGAGTTACAGCAGTCGAGGATCACCTCGAGCGTTACGCCCGGCGCCACACGCAGGTGCTGGGTCAGGTAGTCATCGGTTATGAAGCTGTCGTCCCAGTTCATGTCCCAGGGGCACAGAATCTCGTCGAGCTGGTCCGACAGCTCGTCCTGCTCGTCGCGATCACGTACCTGTGAGCCGTGCCCGGCGAAGTGCAGCACGAGCAAGTCGCCTGCCTTCGCGTCAGACACGAGCCAACCCAGCCGATCCTCGATGGCAACCTTCGTCGCGCGGGAGTCGACCAAGACGCGAATGTCGTCGTTGGTGAAGCCAGCGAGCTCTTTCAGGATCAACCGCAGGTTGGTGGTGTCATTGACGCAGCCTCGCAGGGCGCTCACGCTCTGATATGCGTTGATGCCTATGAGTAGCGCTCGCTTTGCCATGCCCGAGCCTGCTACTAGGCTTTGGCCAGTTTGATAACACCAATACGGTAGTAATTTGTTCCACCAACACGAAAGGATGTTGGTGAATTGGGGCGCGTGCGCTTTGCTCGCACTCACAGCGCGGGCAAAGCGTGCTTGCACTGAAGACGCGGCTCGACTGCTGGGCCGCGAAGGAACGGACTAATGAAGCTCCATATCGATGCTGGGATCGGGTGGTCTTGGGGTGGGCTCTTGCTGGCCGTGCTCATGGGTTGCGGTTGCAACAAACCTTCGACACCCGAGCCAGTAGTGAGTCAGACTAGCGCGCCCGTCGCAACGACCGCCACGGCCGCCGGCGGCGATTCGGGAAGCACCGCCAACACCACTGGCGGCAGCGGGGGCACGCCCCCGACCGAGCCAGAGGTGTGTGATTCGGTCGAGAGCCGGGCCCTCGCGCGTGACATCAAGAAGCTCGAAACCAGGATCGTGGGCGGGGTGGAGTCGACGCAGGGTGCGCATCAGTGGATGGCTGCCATCAGCAGCGACGGCAAGCGCCAGTACTGCGGCGGGTCGTTGGTTGCGAAAGACTGGGTGCTTACCGCCGCGCATTGCCAGGTAAGCAAGAGCGACAAGGTGATTTTGGGCCGGCAAGATTTGGACAGCACTGCCGGCAAGGTGGTCTCGATCGTAAGCGTGAAAAATCACGCCAAATACGACGCGCGCACGCATGACTTCGACGTCGCGCTGCTGCAGATCAAGGACCCGCCTGAGCTGCCGCTGCTCGAGACCTATCAAGGCAACGCCAGCTTCGTAGACGAGCCGGCGCTCGTGGTCGGCTGGGGCTACACCAAAGAGGGCGGCCCGCCCTCGGCCAAGCTGCGCGAGGTCAAGGTTCCGGTCGTCAGTAACGAGACGTGTGCGGCCGGCTACCAGCCTGACGGCGTCGGCATCGCCGACACGATGCTGTGCGCGGGACTCAAAGTTGGCGGCAAGGACTCGTGTCAGGGCGACAGCGGCGGCCCATTGCTGGTGCAAGTCAATGGCAAATGGTTGCAGACTGGCGTCGTGAGCTTCGGCGTCGGCTGCGCTCGCCCCGACCGTTACGGCGTGTACACCCGTCTATCGAAGCTCAGCTCCTGGCTGCGTGCCTGCATGCGCTGAACGAGCGCACCAAAGGGCACGCGGGCGCGGGTTACGAGGCTCCCGAAAGGGGGCTTGCGCAACCCGCCGCCCGTCTCATGAGCCAACCGGCTAATTTCTCTCCAGTATTCTGGAGCGGGAGAAGGGATTTGAACCCTCGACGTCCACCTTGGCAAGCGGGGGCGACTGATAGGGAAATGCAGAGACACGAAGGGACAGGCAATCGAGCCGGGGCTTCCTCGGCCCAAGCGTCGGCACCAGCGTGGCCATCGAAAAGGGCCATCGACTGGCAATTGCCTGTCCCCGTGGAAACGCGAGATCGAACGCGTCCTTCTTCTCGGGCGCGGCCTGCGGCCTCGGCTCCAGCCTCCGTAGCCAGGTCGCCCCGGACCGCTGCAACCAGGACGGCTACATCCTCGGCGGCTTGATCTCCGCGGTGATACTGACCGGCGTTGGTGTACCGCTGATTG
>DATEDZ010000241.1:0-2788 GCA_035281385.1 Polyangiaceae bacterium | reverse complement strand
AGTCGCCATGCCGGAAAGCCCCAAGGACCGCTCTCGCATCAACGTCAGCGACCCCTCGGAAATAACCTACTGGTGCCAGAAGCTCGGCTGCTCCGAGACGCAGCTGCGCTACGCCGTAAAGACCGTAGGCGTCACCGTGAGTAAGGTCCGCGCCCACCTGAATCAGCGCAGGTAGCGAGAGGCCGTCCGCTTAACATCGCTCATCATCAGTGCGCGGAAGGCGACTGGCTCGGAGAGGAGAAGCCGTTAAGAAGACCAGAAGCAGACGCTTAACTCGTGGGGGTGAGCACCTGACGCTCCCTACCATAGGCCGAAATTCGGTGCAATTGGCCGCAGCCGTGGCAGTTCGCCTCCGCCCACTTGACACACGTTCGGCGGGTCGGCTACACCGGGCCCGAGCCTGGGGAAATGCCTGGACTGACCGACATCAGCGGGCTTGCTGCGGCGGCGTCGCCAGACGCCTGGGAGGGATTTGCGCGCGGCGAGCCAGACGCTCCGCGACATTTCGCAGCGAACATCAGGCGGCACGAGACATTGAGTGACGCAGCCTTCGATGCTGTGACACGTTCGGTCGGGCTTGCACAGCAGGCTGGCCGGTCCCAGGTGAGGGTAAGCGCAGGTGAACTCGTGCACTACCTGGCCACCAACGACGGCGAGCTCGGCCGGCTCGTCCCATTGAATGATGGCACCGGGCCTCGCGGCGCCCTGAAGCGGTTGGCCAACCAAAGCTGGGTCGACAGCCATTTGACCGAGGTCGAGTCCGCCAGCCCCAAGGGCAGCGGCCCGGTTGCTGGCTGGGGCAAAGGCCCTGCTGTGCGCCGAGAGGTCGCAGTCGCGCGGAAGTCGCGTGCGGCGCGTGGAGAGCTCCTCAAGTACCGCCTGCGGCATCCGAAAAGCTTTCTCGTCACTCACGCCGGCCGTGACGGCGCCCGAGCTCCTCGCGGTCTGCTCGCGTTCTGTGAATGTCTCGGTTTGGGCCACGTCAAAGACGGTGACGAGCTCTTCGAGCTTCGTATTGACCTTCGTCCCGGACTTAAATTTAAGTACTGGCGGCCGACCATCTTCGACGTGCTGCGGACGCGAGACGCATACGACTGCTTCCCTGACTGGCTGGCCCGACAAGATCCAACGACCAAAGCTCCCTGCGGGCTCACCCGGCATCTGAAGACCGGGCGTCCTTGCCTTCCTGAGCTCATCGTCGATTTGGAAGATGGCGCGGAGCTGGAGGTTATACCTCGCGGAACCCTCAAGCAGACCCCCGGACGCGCGTATCTCCGCCTGGATCCGGACCCATGAGCTCGATGGCGTCTCCGAGCTCGACCCCTCCGCGGGGCCAGCAAGCGCGCGCGGGCAGCCAGCGACCGGTGGCGCCCGATCATCGAGCCAAGCGCGAGCAGGCCCGCGCGCCCCGCCAACGAGCGGCTTGGCACGCCTATTTGCTCCAAGCCGAAGTCCAGGCGCTGGCAAAGCTCCTGGTCGACCGAGTCTCGAGCCCCGATGACTGCGGACCACCCATCGACAACGAAGGCAACGAACGGCCCGAAGATACGTTCGTGGAGGTGGCTTCTAACCACGACTACCTGGTTCGGCTCTCTTTGGCCGTCGCCCTGGCGCTCGAGAGCAGTACTTTCGGTCGCCCTGAAGTTCAGCGCGCAGGGTTGCTCAGCATCTTCGCGTTAGTCGAGCAGATCGGTAGACCCGAAGCAGCGGTCGCCATCAAGCGTTGGCTCAGGTCGTCGATGCGGGGCTGTCCTCCAGCGCATGCTGAGCAGCGACCGAAGCCCTTTCTCATCGAGTTGTGGGTGCATGCCGTCGCCGCGATCGCAGCCTCGCAACCAGCGGGTAGCGGCGAGAAGAGCGGCCCAGCGGCGGAGGAATGGGAGAGCTACTGGCGCGGTCTTTGGGATCAGGTGCCGGAACTGCGTCCACAAGTGTTCATTGGTCTTCGGCTCTGCTCCGTCTCGCTGGGGCTCGATTACGTCGAGAGGCTGTTGCGAGAAGCCGCAGACCACAGGCAAAACGCGGCGCCGTATTTGTACCAGTTCTGGCGGGCCGCACCGAGCCAGTTTCTCCATTTCTGCCAGGAGCATCGTGCCGGCCCGAAGGCGCTAGCGGCGCTGCGGCGTGAAGCGGATGCCGAAGATCGTAGATCTATCCAAAGCGAGCTCGCGCGCCTGAAGACCCTCTCGAAGGCCGCCAGCACGAGACCCGCGGCCACGAGCAACCCTCCGAGGTCCTCACGGAGACAGGTCTTCAGGGTCGGGCCTGCTGACCCTGCCCAGACCGCGCTTCTGCGCGCCTTGGGCGCTGCGTCCAGGAGCGGGGATTGAATCTGCGCGAGCCCATCGAGGTGATCCTCGATGCCCGCGCTACTCTCTGGCAACTGGCGTACGAGCAAAGCGAAGGGCGAATCGAGACCGGCGCCCTGGTGCTCGCGCGGGCAGAGTACGAGCGCTGGGAGCGGGCGCTGGCAAAGCGTTTGTACCCGAACGACAAGAGCGGCCCGGGCAGGGTGCGAAAGCAGCTGCGGGTCGCAGTCGGGGCAAGCTCCGTCCGGCTCCCAGTCGAGACATTGCGACCCTACGGCATCCTGCGTGCATTGATCGATCAGCTCGATCGTGGCGATCAACGGCGCGCGGACGTTGCCTACTACGTTTCGCGCAGCGTGCAGCGCCACTTGCCTGGCGATTCGTTGCTGGTGCGGCGCGGCTTTCGTGCGATGGCGGACGCGATTCGCCGGGTGCGCGAGGAGGGCGACGACGCCGGGAGGGATCGGCTAGTCCGTGAC
>DATEDZ010000240.1:0-6153 GCA_035281385.1 Polyangiaceae bacterium | reverse complement strand
CGGGTTCACCACCACCACGCGGGCGTTCGAGCTCCGCGTCGGCGGCGTGTGGGACTTCGTGATGCACGGACCGGACGGGACCGACTACCAGGAGTGGATCACCTGGACCGAGATCACCCCGCCGGAGCGGATCGCGCTGCTACACGGTGAGTCCCGCGGCGACCCGAACGCCTTCCAGTCGATCCTCACGTTCGCGCCCGACGGTCCGCGCGGAGCCGAAGGCGAGCACGGCCGGAGTCCCGTGACAGGCGGCGCGGCGACCCGCATCGAGATGCGCACGGTGTTCCCCACCAAGGAGCTGCGCGACCAGGCGGTCGAAAAATACCACGCGATCGAGGGCGGCCAGCAGACCCTGAGCAACCTGACCGCCTACGTCACCCAGATTCGGAAGGGAGCTGAGTACTGATGGCCGGCAAAGTGTTCTTCAGCGTGTCGATGTCGCTCGACGGGTTCATCGCCCCCGGGTCTCTCGGCGAATTGATGGGCAAGCAGTGGATGGAACTGCAGGCGTGGGCATTCCCGCTGCGGTTCTTCCGAGAAAACCTGAAGCTCGGCGAAGGCGGCGAAGAAGGTCGCGACAACGACATCGCGCGCCAGACCTTCGAGCGCACCGGCGCCAGCGTCATGGGCAAACGCATGTTCGACGCCGGCGAGCAAATGTGGCCGGAGGAAGCGCCCTTCCACACGCCCGTCTTCGTCGTAACGCACGAGAAGCGTGCCCCCTGGGTGCGCCCCGGCGGTACCACCTTCCACTTCATCAACGACGGCATCGAGGCAGCACTCACCCAAGCCCGCCAAGCCGCCGGCCCCCGCGACATCCGCATCGCCGGCGGCGGCGCTACGATCCTGCAGTACGTGAACGCCCGCCTGATCGACGAATTCTCGATCGCGCTCTCACCCGTGCTGTTCGGCTCCGGAATCCGCCTGTTCGAGGGCGTGGACGCGGGGCGCGTGGCCCTGTTGCCGGTCCGCGCGGAGCCGACACAGCGGGTGACCCACCTGACCTACGCAGTCCGGCAGCGGTAAATCGAAGGCCCGGTGGGTGGACTCGTCGCTCCGCACCACCTCCACATCAACCATTAACGCAATGTTGCGAGCACTCGTGGAAAGCAACCCGACGACGCCGGGTCGCTTGAGGAGGCCGATCTCCGAGAATTGCTCTGTCGAAACCGACCAAGCCTTCAGCCGGAGGCGATCTAGTAGGTCTGCCTCCGTGAGGTAGGGGGCCACTGCCGGAGCCACACGGTGGTAAGCGGCTCGCGCCACCCGGTGAAGGAGCTGATGCACGTAGCTGGAGCCAAACAGCGACAGGGCCGCGAAGGCGAGCTTGTTCGCGCCTTCGAGGGTCGGTTCGGGGCCAACCTGAGTCGTCGAGCACACGAAGTCTGCGGCTCGTGAGGTAATGGGGACGGGCCGGATGGGCCTGGCAGACATCAGCGCGCGAAGAGGATCCCCACTCGCTTGCCACGCCTGAAGAATGGCCCTACTGAAATCTGCGACCTCTCGCAGGGCGGTCTCAGCGAGGGCTGCAGATGGGGAACTGAACGAGTCGGACAACGTTAAATGACTGAAATTGTTATCAGATCTCGCATTCGCGTGCGACCCGCTCGATCGACAACATGAGCAAGAGCCGCTTCGTCCCTTGACCAAAGCCTTCATAGACTGCGCCGTCGGGATCGGGGTGATGAATCACCTGCTCGATGTTGTGCCGCGTATCTCTAGGACCGTAGAGGTTGGTGGCGTGACGCTCCAGGCCTTCCCGAAGGATGTGCAACATCTGGCTGCTCATGGACTTGGTGCAGACGCAGGTCTTCCCGGAGGTACGCCTTCGAGCGCGATGGGTGGACCATAGAGTGGCGGTAAGTTGGTCGGAGGCGTGGACGTTGCGGACGCTGGCTCGTTCAGGTGGCTCGTCCTCTGCCACAGCGGCTTGACGGCTGCGGCGCCGTGCGACATGTGAGCTTCGGACATGGATGCAAAGTCGACGAATCACGCCCACTGGCAAGACATGGCCCGCGTGCACGGTAACGGCGACGACCACTACTACGACGTCGACGCCTTGCTTGCTGGTCGCACGGTCATGACAGACCTGGAAGAGGGCGCGCTCGAGCTGTGCGGCGGCGTGAAGGGGCGTGATGTGCTGCACCTGCAGTGCCACATCGGCTTCGACACCATCACGTTCGCGCAGCGCGGGGCGCGTGCCACAGGCCTGGATTTCTCGAGCGAAGCCCTGCTCAAGGCCCACAGTATCGCGGCTCGCGCTGGCGTCGAAGTCGAGTGGGTCGAAGCAGACGTGCTGTCGCCGCCCGCTGAGCTCAGTCAGCGCTTTGACCTGGTTTATGCCTCGATTGGCGCCATCTGTTGGGTTGCAGACCTGACCGCCTGGATGCAAACCGCCGCGCGAGCGCTCCGCCCCGGTGGCCGGCTGGCGCTCATCGACTTGCATCCGGCGTACGCGATGCTCGGACAGCGTGAGCCCCTGGTAGTCGACTTTCCTTACAGCTTCGACGGGCCGCATTTGTTCGAAGGACCGGGCTCCTACGCCAATCCGGATGCAGACGTGAAGGCTACTCAGAGCGTCTCGTTCGCTCATGACCTGGGCGAGATCGTAAGCTCTGCTATCGACTCAGGTCTGCGCATCGAGCGCTTGCTCGAGCATCTGTCGTGTGCCTTCGACCCGCGAGGCAATGTCGCGGTACGAGAAGCGGACGGTCGCTTTCGTGTCCGCTTGGGGGGGCCGAGCGGTCACCCCATTCCCCTACTCTTCACGCTGGTCGCTTCGCGTCCCCCTGCGTGAGTGCAGCTGCGACCAGCTGCTGGCCGGCGGCTACCGCGACATCAGCTTCGAGCGCCACGACGTCGACATCTGTATCGGCCGCGAGCTCGACGAGGCCATCGACTTTGCTATCGCGCTCGGCCCCGCCGGCGAGATCATCCGTCTCGCGGGCGACTTCGGTCGCGAAAAAACACCTGAGATCGTGCGCGCGATGCGCGAAGCCCTGGCTCCGTACGTTACGCTGCGCGGCGTCTACGCGCCGTCGAGCGCCTGGCTCATCACGGCGCGAACCTAGCTCGCTCCTTTCCGAGCCCGCTACCCCTCCCGATCAGCCGCGCCCGAACCCAGCCGGATCACGAATCATGGCTGGCCCAAACTTTGTGGCGCGCGTGTCGTGTAATATCACGCTGGTGAAACCCGCTTGCTGTTGCTGCTGGCTGCTCTTGGCGGCATGCGCGGGAGCCCCGATTGAGAAGACAACGGCGCCGGCTGTCCTAAGCGCCACGCCGGCGCCGCTGGCCGTGGCGCTCGGGACAGCCAGCGCCTCCAGCAGCCCGACGCCCAGCCAGGCGAAGCCGTTCCGCGAGTGCGGCGAGCTTTCCTGCAAGGCGTTTCCGACAGCCGTTGCCGCTTTCGACCACGTGCTGGCCCAGTTGCCGCGCATGCTGGCGATCGGCGAAGCGCACGCGCAGCGCACCGGCCCGAAAGTATCGACCGTCCGGCGCTTCATGGACGAAATGCTGCCGCGCCTGGCGCCACGGGCCAGCGATCTGGTGATCGAGCTGGCCGTCCCACCCAATAACTGCGCCAAGGTCGAGAAACAGGTGCGCAAACAGACCGAAGCGGTGACCGCTCCGCAAGCCAGCACCAACCAAAACGAGTACTTCGAGCTCGGCAAACGAGCCAAGGAGCTTTCGATTCAACCGCACGCGTTAAGCCCAAGCTGCGAGCAACTGAAGAAGATCACCGAAGCTGGCGCCGACGACGTGCTGGCGCTCTTGAGCCTGGTGCGCGACCTAGCTCGACACGACATCAGTCAGCTACTCACGCGCCGCGCGCCGGATCGGCTGATCGTGGCCTACGGCGGCGGCATCCACAATGATCTGGCGCCGCGCGAGGGCCGGCAAGAGCTCACGTTCGGCCCCGAGCTGGCCAAGCTGACTGGGGATCGCTACATCGAGCTGGACTTGGTGATCCCCGAACAGATCAAGGACAGCGACGTGTGGCGCGCCTTGCCCTGGTACCCGCACTATTCGCCGGAAAAGGCCGGGTCGGAGGCATACCTGCTCAGCTGGTCGCCGCGCGCCTACGTGCTGCTGTTCCCCAAGGAGCCGGCGCCGTGATCGTCGAGCTACAGAACGTCATTCAGCCTTATGCCTGGGGCTCGAAGCTGGCCCTGGCAGAGCTGCGCGGTGACACGAGCCCGAGCCCGGCGCCGGAGGCGGAGCTCTGGATGGGCGCACATCCCCTCGCGCCATCCCGCCTGGCCGGCAGCGGTCAGAGCTTGCTCGAGGCGATCACGGCGCAACCTCAAGCTTATCTGGGCGACGCAGTATCGCAGCAGTACGCGGGCAAGCTGCCGTTTTTGCTCAAGGTGCTGGCCGCTGCCACGCCGCTGTCACTGCAGGCGCACCCGTCGCTAGCGCAAGCCGCGCAAGGCTTCGACGCCGACGAGGCCGCGGGCATTCCGCTCGACGCCCCCCATCGCAACTACAAAGACCGCAATCACAAGCCCGAGCTCTTGTGCGCGCTCGGCGAGTTCTGGGCGCTGTGCGGGTTTAGAAAAGTGGCCGACACCCTGGCGTTGTTCGAGGAGCTGGCAGTGCCCGCGCTCACGCCACACCTGACCGCGCTCGAGGGCGCTCCGCATGCCGCGGGCCTAAAACGGCTATTTTCCAGCCTGATGCAGGCCTGCGTCGCCGAGCGGGAAGCGCTGGCGCAAGTGACCGCCGAGGCTTGCCGCGCCCGCACCGGTCAGGCGTCGCGCTTCAGCCAGGAGTACCGGTGGGCGGTGCGCCTGGCCGAGCTGTACCCGGGAGATGTCGGGCTGGTGAGTGCCCTGCTGCTCAATCTGCTACGACTCGAGCCCGGGCAAGCCATCTACCTGCCCGCAGGTAACCTCCACGCCTATCTGGGTGGGACGGGGGTCGAGATCATGGCGAGCTCGGACAACGTGCTGCGCGGCGGCCTCACGCCCAAGCACGTCAACCTGCCGGAGCTGCTGCGCGTGCTCGACTTCGAGCCGCGCTCGGTCGCAGCGCTCGAGCCCACACTGCAAGGTCTGGAGCACGTGTACGAGACACCGGCGCGCGAGTTCCGGCTGTCGTACTTCGACCTGGATACCGGGGCGATCGAGGTCGACGTCAGCGGGCCGGAGATCTGGCTCGTGACGAGCGGCAGCGCGTCGCTCGCGAGCGCCAGCAGCGCGCTCGACCTCGGCCGCTCTCGCTCGGCCTTCGTGTCCCCGGGGTCCGCACTGAGGGTCAGTGGCTCGGGCCGGATTTTCCGCGCCAAGGTTTCAATGAGCTGATTCGGCGCCGGCCTCTGCCGGGCTGGGCTGTTCCGCGTCGGGCGGCTCTGGGCAGCGCTCACCGCTCGCACCTGGCTCGCCATCCGGAATGCGGCAGGGGTGGACCTCCACGCGGCGCGGCTTCGGCTTGTAGGTAACCTTGCGCTTCTCCTCTTTCTTGGTGCCGTCCGCGAACGTGACGGTGCGCGACGCGATCACGCTCCAGCCAATCATGCCCCCCTCCTTCACCTCCTCTTCATCCGGTAAGATGTCACGGTTGGGCAAGAGCTCGACTGGAGGCTTGACGATGTCACGACGCTCCGACACGCTCGAGCTCACCTTACGCCCGCCGGTATCGCCGTAGAGCTTCACGGTGATGCTGGTCTTGGTAAAGCTGGTCTTGATCAGCAGACCCGCCGCGCTGTCGTTTTTGAAGATGATGTCTGGCTTGGGCCAGGACAGGGTCGCTTCGTGGGCCATCGGGTAGCGCGGAAACCACCAGGTATGCGGCTGGCGTTCCACGATGTCGTAGCCGGCATGAAACAGCGCGTTGAAAAAGGTCGTGGCAAACTGGCTGACGCCGCCGCCGACCGTGTCGACCATCTCCCCGTCCTCGATGCCGGGTGCGAGAACGAAGCCATTTTTCAGGGTGCGCGGGCCCACCACCTCATTGACCGAAACGGTTTGGCCAGGCTCGACCACCAGGCCATCCAGCAAACCGGCAATGCGATGGATGTTCTCGACTCGCTTCTGACAGCACGGATGCCGCGTCGTGAACGACCCGACGAGCTTGCTGATGCCCAGCTTCTCGGCCTGCTCGGTGGAGCGAGCGGGCAGCGGCTCCGAGCGCAGCGGCAGTTCACCCCGC
>DATEDZ010000239.1:0-11915 GCA_035281385.1 Polyangiaceae bacterium | reverse complement strand
GAGTCCGAGCCCAGGCCCTGCGCGAGCGCGGCCCCGCCTTTGCCTTGCCCGAAGCCACGACCGAGCCCGCTCCCGCTCCCTCGACCGAACCCTTCCCCGGGGCCGCGCTCGCGCGGGGCCACTTCCACGGATCAAGACTGCCCGTCTCCCCGCCTCCCTGTTGATTCCTGCTCGCGTAAGGTAACGTTAGGGGGTGAGGCCGGTGATTATTGCGGCTGGTCGAGGCAGCCGCCTCGAGCACAATACGGACGAGATCCCCAAGACCCTGGTCGAGGTCATGGGCAAGCCGATGCTCGAGTGGATTTTGGAGGCCTTCGAGTCGGCGGGGCTGTCCCGGCGCGACGTGGTGTTCGTATGTGGCTATCGCGCCGACGTGATCAAGGCGCGCTACCCCTACTTTACCTACGTGACCAACCACGATTGGCAGAACAACAACATCCTGCTGAGCCTGCTGATGGCGCGCGAGTACTTGGGTCAGGGCTTCATCTCGACTTACGGAGACATCGTCTACGACAGCACGGTGGTGCAAAAGCTCGTAAGCTCGCCGGTCGCTATCACGCTCGGCTGCGATACGGCCTGGCGCCGCCGCTATCTCGGACGTACCCAGCACCCGGAAACGGATGCCGAGAAGCTGCGCGCCGACGGCAAGCGCGTGGTCGAGCTCAGCCGCACCATTCCGAGCGAACGGGCCGATGGTGAGTTCATTGGCGTGATGAAGCTGAGTCCTGCGGGCGCGGGCGAGTTTCTGGCCGCTTTCGACGAGGCCGAGCGCAGCCACGGCGGCGGGCAGTTCCGCGAGGGTCGCAGCTTCCAGAAGGCTTACCTGATCGATCTGCTGTCGGAGATGCTGGAACGAGGCACCGCGATGCAGCGTGAAGACACGCACGGCGGCTACATGGAGATCGACACCACCCAGGACCTGAACATGGCGGAGAAGTGGTGGAACGAACGCCCCTGACGCTCGCGTCCGACAAGCTGCTGGAGGAGCTCTCGGCCATGCTCGGCGCCGCGGATCCGAGCACGGTGGTGATGGCCTTCGATGGCGATGGCACGCTGTGGAGCGGAGACGTCGGCGAAGATCTGTTCCACGCGGCCATGCGCGACGCCTTCCTGCTCGCTGAAGCGCGCCCCGCGCTGCTCGCTGAAGCCGAGCGCTACGGCATCGAGCTCGCCGCCGCCCAGGACTCCAACGCCATCGCGAGCAGGTTGATGGCCGCGTACCTGGCGGGGCAGTATCCCGAGCGCGAAACGTGCGCCATGATGTGCTGGTGCTTCGCGGGGCACAGGCTGGCCGACGTGGAAGCCTTGGCGCGCTCGGTGCTCGAGCACGGGAACCTGTCGAGCCGCCTGACGCCGGAGCTCGGGCCGGTGCTCGAATGGGCGCGAAAACACCACATTCGCTGTGTGCTGATTTCCGCCTCGCCGCGCGCCATCGTGGAACCAGCCGGGTGGTATTGGGGCTTCGAGGCGGCGGACGTCAGCGCGGCGACACCGGCGCTCCGGTCCGGGCTGGTCGCAGCGGAGCTCGCGGCGCCGGTGCCCTATGCCGAAGCCAAGCTGAGCGCTGCCCAGAGCTTGTTCGGTAATGCCCGCTGGCTTGCCACCTTCGGCGACAACGTCTTCGACATCGAGATGCTGCAAGCGGCCGAGCTCGGGGTGGCGGTCAGGCCCAAGCCCAAGCTGAAGCTCGAGCTAGCCGCGCTTGGTCTGCGTGTGCTCGCTCCGGTCGAACGCTAACGCGAACTGCTGCGCGATAGTCGAGCGCGAGCGGCACGGGCCGCCTGGACCATATTCGTGAGCGCCGGCATCACTTCCTCCCAGCGGCGCGTCTTGAGCCCGCAGTCGGGGTTGACCCACACCCGATCCGGATCGAGCACGGCCAGCGCTTGGTCCAGTAAATCGTGCATTTCTTCAGGCGGTGGCACGCGCGGTGAATGGATATCCCAGATGCCCAAGCCCAGCTCGGTTTCGTAGCCCGAGCTCGCGAAGGCGCGCGCCACATCCATCGCGCTCCGCGCAGCCTCCAGCGAGATCACGTCCGCGTCGAGCTGGCGGATCGCCTCGACCAGATCTGCGAACTCGCTGTAGCACATGTGCGTGTGGATCTGCGTTTCCGGGCGCACCACCGCCGTCGCGAGCCGGAAGCATTTCACGCTCCAATCGAGGTAGCGATCGCGATCGCGCGCGCGCAGCGGCACGGCTTCCCGGAAGGCGGGCTCGTCAACCTGGATCACCTGCAGTCCGGCGCGCTCCAGATCCTGCACCTCGTCGCGCAGCGCCAGCGCCAACGTCAAGCAAGAATGCTCGAGCGGCTCGTCGTCGCGCACGAACGACCACTTGAGCATCGTGACCGGACCGGTCAGCATGCCCTTGACCGGGCGTGTGCTGCGGCTCTGCGCGTAGCTCGCCCAGCGCACGGTCATGGGCTTTCGGCGCTCCACGTCGCCAAACAGAATGGGCGGCTTCACGCAGCGCGAACCGTAACTTTGCACCCAACCTTCGGCCGTGACCAGCATGCCCTCCAGCTGCTCTCCGAAGTACTCGACCATGTCGTTGCGCTCCGCTTCACCGTGCACCAGGACGTCGAGCCCGAGCTGCTCCTGGCGCGCCAGTGTTTCATCGACGATGCTACACAGCTCCCGTTCGTAGTCCGCGCCGGAGACCTCCCCCGTGCGATGCCGCGCGCGCAGCTCGCGCAGCTCCCGGGTCTGTGGAAACGAGCCGATTGTGGTGGTTGGGAGGGCCGGCAGGCGCAGAGCCAAACGTTGCCGCTGCCTGCGCTCCGCCGCAGGTAACGTGCGCGCGAAGTCGCCCGGCGTGAGGGCCGCCAGCTTGCTGCGAACCGCAGCGCTATGTAGCCGAGTCGAGCGCCGGCGCTGCTCCAGGATGGCCCGGCTGGCGTCGAGCGCTTCGCTCACCGACCCGCGACCCGCTTCCAGCGCGCGGCGCAAAGCGGCAAGCTCGCCCAGCTTCTCGTTGGCAAAAGCCAGCCAGCCGCCGATCTCGGGGTCGAGCAGCCGCTCGCTCTGAACGTCCACCGGAACATGCAGGAGTGAACAGGTCGTCGCAAGCTGCAGTCGCTCGGGCCCGAGCTGGGCATAAAGCGGTTCCAGCAAGTCGAGGCGAGCCTCCAGGTCGGCACGCCACACGTTGCGCCCGTCGATCACCCCGAGCGAAAGCTGCTGCTCCGGCCGCAAGCGCTGCGCCGCCCAGCGCGCCTCATCGGGCGCGACGAGCGCGTCGAGGTGCAGCCCCTGCACCGGGAGCTCGAGCGCTAGCGCCAGGTTTTCGAGCAGCGGTCCGAAGTAGCTGGCCAGTAGAAGCTTTGGCCCGACGCCTGACAGCGCCGCGTAGGCCAGCCGGAATGCTGGCGCGGCGGTCGCCGGCAAGTCGTTCGACAGACAAGGCTCGTCGATCTGAACCGAGCCGATGCCCTGCGCCGCCAAGTCAGCGAGCAGCGCCCGATACGCCGGCAGCAGATCGTGCAGGCGCTCGAGCGGACTGGCCCGGCCCGCCCCGTCCTTCGCCAGCAGCAGCAAGCTCACCGGACCCAGCAGCACCGGGCGTGGCGCAAAGCCCAGCGCCTGGGCTTCGCGCACCTGCTCGACCAGCTCGGCGCGCCGGTACTCGAAGCGTGCGGCCGCTTCGAGCTCGGGCACCAGGTAGTGGTAATTGGTGTCGAACCACTTCGTCATCTCCAGCGGGCGCGTTTCGATACGAGCCGACCCCGGCCTCGACCTGCCGCGCGCCATCGAGAAGTAGGTGTCGATGTCGCGCGGCGCGCTCGCGCCGCCGAAACGCTCCGGCACGATACCGAGCTCTAGCGCCAACGAGAGCACGTGGTCGTAAAGGGCGAAATCGCCCACCGCCACCCAAGCCGCGCCGGAGCGCTGCTGCGCCTCCCAGCCCTGGCGACGAATCTGCGCCGCCTGCCGCTTCAGGTCTGCCTCGTCGGCTTGACCCGACCAGTAACGCTCTAGCGCCCATTTCAGCTCACGCCTGCTGCCCATGCGTGGATAGCCGAGCACTCCGCTCGCGATCGCGACCATCCAGGCTTTGTGTCAGACCGCAGGCGCTTGCACAATCGCAAGCTTTTCAAGCCGCTTGAGCAAAATAGCAGCTGCCACACGCGCCATGTCGGCGCGCGATCCTGCTAGCTTTCACGTCTGATGCTCGAGAGCCGCCACCTGCAGACCGTCGCCGCCGTGGCTGACACCGGCAGCCTGACCGCTGCTGCGCGCCGCCTGCACCTCACGCTTTCGGCGGTGTCCCACCAGCTGCGCGAGCTGGAGTCGCTCTTCGGGACGGCGCTCTTCGACCGCAAGGCGCGACCGATCAAGGCCACGGCCGCAGGCCAGCGGCTGCTGGTCTGCGCTCGGGCGACACTGCCGCTCCTCGCCCAGGCTGAAGCCGACGTGCTGGTACTGGCCGGGCAAAAGCCAGCCGAGCGCCTGTTTCTGGCACTCGAATGCCACAGCTGCGTCGAGTGGCTCCTGCCGGCGCTCGACGCGCTGCGCGCCACGCGGCCCGATCTGGATGTCGATCTACGGCTGGGACCGCGCTTCGACCCGATCCCAGCCCTGCTCTCGCGCGAAGTCGACGCCGTGCTCAGCACCGATCCCACACCTGATCCGGGCGTGGAGCATAGCCGGCTATTCCGCTACGAAATCGTGCTGCTCGTCAGCGCCGAGCACGCGCTCGCGATGCGAAGCAGTGTCGAGCCCGGCGACTTGCGCGAGCAGGCCTTCGTCACTTACCCGGTGGAGCTCACGCGCCTGGACTTCTACACGCGCTTCTTACGGCCAGCCGGTATCGAGCCCCAGGTGTCGCGCACTGCCGAGCTGACCAGCGTGCTGGTGCAACTGGTGCGCAGCCGGCGCGGCATCGCCGCCTTGCCGCGCTGGGCCGTCGCCGATGAGCTCGGACGCGGAGGCCTCTGCACTCTGCGCCTCGGTAAGTCGGGCCTGCACAGCGAAGTCCTGCTCTCGACTCGCGCGGCCGACAAGGACACGCCGCTGATGCAAGCCTTTCTCGCCGTCGCGCGTCAGGTCAGTCGCAGCGCGCTGGCCGACATCGAGCCCATCCCGTGACTTGGATGGGTGCTCGATAACCTTCCTTCGGAGCAGAGCTCCTCACCCACGTTAGGCTCCTTGAGAGCCGCTTTCCGTGACAAATGAGTCTCCTCGCCGACGTCGTTGTTGCCCTCGGGCACCGTTATCGAGCTCGGAATATTGACCAATATTGACCAATATTTGGCTGCACAGGCGACTGTCTCGGGCCGTTTCGAGAACACCAAGAGGCGTGATCTGATCGACGATTGTAGACCCTGCTACCTCGCAAATACAGGCTTTCGCCCCCGCGAGGCGCGCTCGGACGCCGCAGCACTCGCCGGTCGCCTGAGCGCCACGATGGTCAGGCGCTCGAACGGCACGAAAACCCCTGTGATCTCCCTGGTCGTTTTATGAACGATTTCAGACTTTCGGGGATCCCGGTCGCCGGGTAAGTTTAACGATCCACATGCCTTCGCGCCTCCTCGAGCTCAGCTGTCTACTCCTTCCGCTCACCGCCTCGCTCGCTTGTGGCGAAAGCACGAAAGCGCCCAAGACCGCCGACGCTGCGCCCGAGATCGAGGAGGAAGAGCGCAACTCACGCCCCTCGGTGTCGAACGAGATCGGAGGACTCGATGAGACGAAGGTCAATGCGATCTTCGAGTCGACCTTGTCGGGGCTACAGCGCTGTCTGCATCAGGGCTCGTCACGCGTGGAGTTCCTGGGCGGCTCGGTCAGCTTCTTCGTCATGATCGACACGTCAGGCAAGGTCGAAGCCATCTATCTCGAAAAGTCCACGCTCGGCGACCGCGACACCGAAAAGTGCATGCTCGACACCCTACGCGCGAAGAGTTGGCCCAGGCCGGTCGACGGCGACCACGGACTGGCGCGCAAGTCGTTCGACTTCGATCCGCCGAGCGACGTGCGGCCGCCTGCCGACTACGATCAGGAGCACCTGAGCAAAGCGCTCGACAAGATTTCTAGCAAGCTCGCCTCTTGCAAAAGTGGTGGCGGCTCGTATGAGGCTACCATCTACGTGGCAACCGACGGCTCGGTTCTGGCGGCGGGCGTCACGCCGCCCGACAAGGAGGGGGAAGGGTCGGTGGATTGCCTGGTTTCGACGCTAAAAAGTGCGTCGTTCCCCTCCCCCGGCTCCTGGCCGGCCAAAGTGACCTTTACGCTCTAGACTGCGCGTCATGACCGATGCTGCTCCGGGTTCGCTGCGAGGCCAGCGCGCGCTGGTGACCGGCGCCGGGCAGCGCGTCGGCCAGGCTATCGCGCTGGCGCTCGGCGCGCAGGGCATGCGTGTGGCGGTGCACTACCGTGAGAGCCGAACCGGGGCCGAGCACACCGCCACCGAAATCCAGAACAGCGGCGGTGACGCTCTGCTGCTCTCCGCTGATCTGTCGAACCGCAACGCGGCGCGTGAGCTGGTGGACCGGGCGGTCGCCGAGCTCGGTGGCCTGGACCTGCTCGTTGCGAGCGCAGCCAGCTTCGAGCGCGTCCCGCTGGCCGAGGTGGATGACGCGGCCTGGGATCGCAGCCTGGCCTTGAACCTAGCGGCCCCGTTCGCGCTCGTACAACAGGCCGCGCCAGCCTTGCGCGCCGCGCGTGGCAGCGTGGTGCTCATCACCTGTTCGAGCGCCAGCGTGCCGATGAAGAACTACCTCCCGTACGTGGTGTCGAAGGGCGCGCTCAAGCACCTGATGAAGACGCTCGCGCTCGAGCTGGCACCGGAGATTCGGGTCAATGCAGTCGCGCCGGGCTCGGTCATGCCTCCCGCCAGCTACGACGCGGCCGCCGTCGAACGGCTGAAGCGCTCCGTCCCACTAGACCGCGTTGGCAGCCCGGGCGACATCGCGGCCGCCGTGGTCTTCCTGGCAAACTCGCGGTTCATCACGGGCCACGAGCTGGCCGTGGACGGCGGACGCAGCGTCGCGCGCTCCGAGCATTTTGGGTAGGGGCTAGCTGGGGCAGGGGCCCAGCCCAACAAGACATATAGGTCTTGGAAGAAAAGATCACGATCGGCGAGAGTAGGAGCCACCCACGAGACCAAAACCGGCGAGGCCGGCGCCCGTTGCGATCAAACCCGCGATGGTCGCAGGAGTCCTCAGTCGCCTGCTCGGACACCAACCTTGCAGTCAAAACTTGACTCATCTGTCACGGAAAACGGCTCTTAAGGACTCTAGGAGTTGGGGGTTAGGATTGGGGGAGAGAGAAGCTGAGGACGATCTGCGACGGGCCTGGGGCGGGCGCAGCAGCGGCGTCGGCCGACGCAGGAACGGCAGCCAGAGGCTCGAAGCGGTCAGCGGCAACGCCCTGCTCGCCGAGCGCACCCACGATGCGAGACGCGGCGATGGCGTCGGCAGGGACGCTCGAATCCTCGACCCGCAGCTTGGCCTGCTCGTGCAGAGATAGCACGCGGGCCACGGCCTGAAGCGTTGGCTTGGCCTCTGGCTTCAGGCTGCCGTCCTCGGCCAACAGCTTCTCGCGCGGCACGCGCAGCACCAGGCGATCTGCCTCGGCGTCGAGCGAGTAGTCACCCGACGCGATCGGCTCCGCCAGCGTGAGCACCGCATCCCGCGCCAAGCGCGACAGCGCGCGCCCGCGCTCCGCCTCGGCCTGCCAGGACGCCTCGAGCTTGACCCTGTCGTCGTGAAAGGCTTGCAGGTGGCCGCCGACACGCGCTAGCTCACCGCGCAGCTGCGCGACGACGCCTTCCGCGTCCTCCCGCTGCTTGCCCTGCGTCGAGCTATCGAGCCGCGCCTGCAAGAGCGCCTGCTCGCGCTCTTCGAGCGTGCGGCCCTGCTCCTGCATCTGGGTGCGCAGCTCGGCGTTCTCCGCCTTCAGCTGCGCCAGTTGGAGCTCGACGCGACGCCGCCCTTCCATCTCGACTTGCGCCGCGGATTGCGTTTCCTCGAAGCGCGTGACCGGCACGCACCCCGAGCAAACGCCGAGCCAGAGCGAGGCGAGGACCAGCGGATGCAAGCGCAGGCGCCGCCACCACGTAACCAGACGCAGCCAGCGCCGCGCCCCTTCACCTCGCATCCAGGCCAATGTTACTTCGTCGAAAGTCATGGGAATCGTCACGTTTTTGAGCGTCCTCAGCAAAGTGCCACACCACGCAGGTTCAAGAGATCCAGGTGCTCGGCCAGGGTCAGCCGGTCCACGTCGGAGATGCGCACGAACCTCAGCGCCTGCTGGGTGCCGCGCACCCAAATCGGTCGCGCCAGCGCGCGCAGTGGGCGCAGGCGCTCCGGCAGCTGCATCTCGAGCCGCATCAAGAGCGGCTGGCTCGGCGCGTCGCGCCCGCGATCCACGATGATGCCGCTCGATGAGATCTCGATGCCTCGGCAATGCGACACGAAGCCACCGTTCTTCGCGATGACCCGAAAGTCGGTGCGTCCTCTGAGACCAACGCGATGCTTCATGACGTCGAAACCTCCGGTGACTTGCAAATGATCTGGTATGGCTCCATGTAGGTCAAGTTCTTACATTCACCTACCTTTCACTTCGATAAGACGCTGGGCCAAAACTTGGCCGACCGCGGCCCCGAGACGCTTAAATCGCGCTCACGTGAGCTCGATCCGCATTCCGCTCGTACTTGCCAGCCTGCTACTGACCCTCGCGGCCGGCGCTGCAGATGCGGCTCCGCGCGCCATCAGGAGGGCTCCGAGCAGCGCCTCTGCCCCGCGCGCCCCCGCGCTTCGACCCTCGACGCTGGACGACGAGCTCGAGCAAGCAGCGCAGCGGCTGCTGCGCAGCGCCAAACCGGTCGAAGGCGCGGTGGTCATGGTGGAGCCGAAGAGCGGACGCGTGCTGGCCTTCAGTGCGCTGAGCGGCGCCGCGAATCGCTTCGAGCTGCTCACCAAGTCGCGACTGCCAGCGGCGAGCCTGTTCAAGATCGTCACCGCGACTGCTCTGTTCGAGAGCACCACGCTCTCACCTCGAGACGAGGTATGCATTCAGGGCGGCATGCGCGGCATCGAACGCCGACACCTCGAGCCCGCGCGCGGTCCTGGCACCGAATGCGGGCGCTTCGCTTGGGCGCTCGGGCACAGCAAGAACGCGGTGTTCGCTCAGCTGGCGACCCGCCTGCTCACCCGTGACGACCTGCTGCGGACCGCCGAGCGCCTCGGCTTCAATAGCCATCTGGCCTTGGACGACGGACAGCGACAGGTCGAGCTCGGGCGGCTCACGGTCCCCTATAGCGATCTGGCATTTGCACGCACCGCAGCCGGGTTTCAGGGCAGCAGCCTGTCGCCGATCGGGGCCGCGTACTTGATGACCGTGATCGCGCGCGGTGGTTCCCCGGTCGGTCTACGTCTGCACGACTCGGTCGCGGAGACTGAGCCCTCACCCCCAACTCCCAACCCCTCACCCCTCTTCTCCGCCCGCACCGCGCAGCGTCTCACCCGCATGCTCGAGGTCACGGTGGAAACCGGCACGTCACGTGGCGCATTCACGAGCCCGGAGGGCAAGCGCTACCTGCCCGGCATTCGCGTAGCAGGAAAGACCGGAACGCTTTCCCCCGGCCAGGGGCAGGAGTCAACGACCAGCTGGTTCGTTGGTTTCGCGCCGAGCCGGAGCCCGGAGGTCGTCGTCAGCGTGATGCTCGTGAACGGCCGGCTCTACCGCCGGAAGGCGAACGAGGTCGCCCGTGATCTGCTGCGAACGTATTTCCGGTCGCATGGACGCGCACATGCGGTGACAGACCCGTTCGAAGACGCGCCCGGCGCGGGCGTAGCGGCGCTCGCGGCTAGCCCAGCTCGATGATACGTTGGAGTCCATGCGCGTGCGCTCGAGCCTGCCTGTGGCCCTGCGGTTCCCATGGGGGGTCACGGCCCTGGGGCTTTTGGCCTGCTCGACGCCGGGTGCCACGCGCATCGTCGGCCCGGATGGCTCAGCCATGGCGCACGTGCACTGCGGCGCGGACCAAGGCGCCTGTTTCCGACTCGCGGGCGAGCTGTGCCCTACCGGCTACGAGATGCGTCCAGTGCTCAGGGGCAACGACGGCAACTTCCTGATCCGCTGTCGCGCGGTCCTGGCAACCGCTGCCGCGCCGGTTTGTGAGCCCGCCGCGCCCTCGGTGGCGCTCACGGCGGCCGCGCCGCGAGGCGGCAGCACGCACAACGCCGGCGCGACTCACCCCCAGAGCTGGCCTCCGTCGAGCGAGCCGTGGCCTTCGGCCTATCCCTGGCCACCGCCGGAGACCAGCGCGGTCGTCGCGCCGGTCGCGCCGGACAAGCCTCGCACCGAACCGTGGGATCCCGGCTTTTGACGGGCTCCAGCTGGTTGCGAGGCGATCAGCCGACCAGCGACAGCACGAGCTTGACCACGCCGTAACCCACGAGCGGCCCGGCGATCCAGAACGCGCGCACCGGCCCGACCGAGAATGCCGCACCGCTATACGACGCGTAGCCGATGTCCGCGATCATCAGCACGACCCCGACGCCGACCACTCGCAGACCCGGCATCATGCGCGTGAGCACCGTATCCATCGATGGCGCTTCGCTCGGCATCCCCCGCAGTTGGGGGCTGCGGATGGCGCGCGCCCCGGCTGCCAGATCTGGCGCGGGGCGAGCTCCCGGGCGCGGCGCCGAGGCCGAGCGCATCTGGCCGAGCGCATTGTCCATCACCGAAATCTGCATCGCGTCGTCCTCGAAGTCGTCCAGCGGAGACGAAGCTGCTCGCGCAGACACCACTGCCGGCTTGGCCGCGCGCTTCGGGGCCGGATGCGGTAAGCTGAGGCTGAGCTCCGGAAACTGCTGGGCGGCCGCCAGCGGCGCGACGCCCGGTACGCGCTGCGTGGCGTCGACCTGCGTGAGCAGGCTAGAAGCAGGCCCAGCGGGCATGGGCGGAGGCAGCGCGGAATCGCCGGCCGACGGCAGCGTGACCGCGATGCGCGGCGTCGAGAAGCCGGAAGATCCCTCGATCTCGTCCCAGAACGCGCCGATGTCGTGAAAGCGCTTGACCGGGTCGACCGCGAGCGCTTTTTGAAACGCCGCTTCGACGCGCGCCGGCAGCTTCACTCCCAGCGTGCCCGGTGTCGGGCGCTCCGCCTCGTTGATGCAGGCGCCCATCACCGCGTGGACATCGCCCTCGAACGGCGCCTGGCCACTCAACGCTTCGACCATGCACAGTGCCAAGCCCCAGACGTCGGTCCAGGGTCCTGTCTGCCCAAAGCGCTTGGGTAACCACTGCTCGGGCGCGCCATAGGCGGGTGTGAAGGCGGAGATGCCGCCTTGCTCCGCCGAAACGCGACCCACCATCTGGGTGGCCGCGCTGCGCACCTTGCCGATGCCGAAGTCCAGAATCTTGAGCGTCTCCTGCCCGTGCAACCTGGCCAAGAACAGGTTCTCGGGCTTGAGGTCACGGTGCAGAATCGACAGCTGCGCGCCATCGGGCCCCGGAAACTTGTGCGCGCATTCCAGGGCGCGCGCCACCGGTCCCATCATCCGCACCAGACGGCTCAGCTCGAGCGGCGGTTTGCCCGCGGAGCGCCGCCGCGCGATGAGCGCGTCGAGCGACTCGCCATCGAGCCACTCGAGCGCGATGAAAGGTACGAATGGGTGCTTGGAGGTTTCGAGCGTCCCGACGTGAAGCGGGCGGACCACGCTCGGGATCAGCGCGGACAGCCGGAATAGCACCTCCCCTTCTTCTTGAAACTTCTCGAGGAAGGCCTGGCGCTGGTCGGCCGTAAACGCCACCGGGATCTTCAGGCACTTCAGCGCAACCGCGGCCTTGAAGCCCTCGTGATGAGCGCGATACACCACCCCGAAACCACCCTCGGCAACGACACGCTCCACTCGGAACACGGCCGCCTGCAGCGAGCCGACGATCCCGAAGACGTCCTCTGCCATCCTG
>DATEDZ010000238.1:0-13943 GCA_035281385.1 Polyangiaceae bacterium | reverse complement strand
TGGGAGGGGAAGCAACAGCAACAGCAACAGCAACAGCAACAGCAACAGCAACAGCAACAGCAACAGCAACAGCAACAGCAACAGCAACAGCAACAGCAACAGCAACAGCAACAGCAACAGCAACAGCGTGCGAGGTCGGCTGGCTGCTCGGGTGCCCTATCGTGGCGGCGTGCTCGGCGGGGTCAAGGGGCTGCGCTCGCGCTTCGCGCGACGCGCCCTGCGGGCGCGCCCTTGACCCCGCCTGCGCGCGCCTGCCGTGGGCAGGGTGCGCTCGCAACGGGCGCAGAAGGAGCGAACATGTTCAAAGTTGCTGAGTTGAGTTTTCAATTGATTGAAGATCTGAGGCCATTGGTCCTCGAGGTGAAAAAGCGGGATCGATCGCTGGCGGACCAGCTGATGCGTGCGGCTAGCAGCATCGCGTTGAACATTGCCGAGGCGCAGAAATCGGACGGCGGTAACATGAGGGCGCGGTTTTTTACGGCGGCGGGGAGCGCGAATGAGTCGCGGGCGGCGTTGCGTGTTGCTGTCGGCTAGCGCCACATCACTCCGGAATCTGCCGCGGCGGCACAGCAGCGGCTCGACCACATCATCGCCATCCTCTGGAAACTCACTCACGGCTAGGTTCCTTGAGAGCCGGTTTCCGTGACAGATGAGTCAAGTTTTGACTGCAAGGTTGGTGTCCGAGCAGACGAGCTCGAGACTCCTGCGACGATCGCGGGCTATCTCGCAACGGGCGGCGGCCTCGCCGGTTTTGGTCTCGTGGGTGGCTCCTGCTCTCGCCGATCGTGATCTTTTCATCCAAGACTCACATGTCTCGTCGGGCTGGGGCCCCTGCCCCAGCTAGCTTACTGCGTGCTTCGCCCAAGCCTACCCGGACTCCGCAATTGTGAAACGGCTCGTTTCACAATTGCCCTGGGGCCACGTGATCATGCTCCTGCAGCGTGTGAAGGACCCAGACACGCGCCACTGGTACATGCATCAGGCGATCGAGCACGGTTGGTCCCGCGACGTCATGGCCATACAGCTCGAGCGCAAGCTGCACACGCGCCAGGGCAAGCTGCAGAGCAACTTCAAACTGACGCTGCCGCCAGGTACCTCGGACTTGGCCGCGCAGGCTTTCAAAGATCCGTACCTCTTCGACTTCCTCGGCACCGCCGACCCTCGCCGCGAGCGCGAGATCGAGCAGGCGCTGATCGACCACCTCGAACGCTTCTTCCTCGAGCTGGGCGCAGGGTTCGCGTTCGTCGGGCGGCAGATGCAGCTCGAGGTTGGTGATCAAGACTTCAAAATCGATCTCCTCTTCTACCACCTTAAGCTGCGCTGCTTCGTCGTCGAGTTAAAGGCTGTTCCGTTCGAGCCGTCCTTCGTGGGACAGCTCAACCTATACCTCTCGGCAAAGAAGTCATGCTAGCGCTCGACCACCGTGATCGTGACGCTGGCCTCACCGAGAATCGCGCCCATGGCGTTACGCTCGGCGTAGACCGTGATGCCAAGCACGTGCGCGCCGGCCGTCAAGGGTGGGGTCGGCTCATGAAAGTCCCCGTTGTCGTCATCGCCGAGCGCGTACGGGAAGTTGTTCTGCCGCGTCTGGGCAACGCCGTCGTAAGTCCAGACCACGCTACCCGGCATCAGACCTGGAGTGAGGTTTACCGCAAGAGTGAGCGGCGCATCGCCTGTAATCGTGATCTCGAAATCGCTCACGCGATCTACACACGTTGGCACGGGCATATCCGTGAGAAAGTCGTAGACGGTGAAGCTTGCAAAGGCACCAGGCATTGGGATCGTGGGCCCCGCGCCGCCCTCACCAGCACCGCCGACGGACACGCCGGCGTCACCGCCTACGCTACCGTCGCCGCCCACGTTACCGTCGCCGCCCACGTTACCGTCGCCGCCCACGCTGCCCTCGCCGCCGGCGTTGCCACTGCCGCCCGCATTGCCTTCACCGCCGGCTCCGCTGGCGCCGGGCTCGTCGCAGCCCAAGATCGCATAGACCCGCGGTGCGCCGCCTGATCCACCATTGCCTCCGCCGCCATTGGCGCCGCCCGAGCCACCGGCACCGCCAGATGCGCCAGCGCTTCCGGCTGTGCCGCCCGCGTCCGAGCCGGCGCCCACGCTGCCGGACACACCCGCCCCTGCGTCGCCCGCACTGAATCCGCCGACAGCGGCGGTGCCTCCTCCTCCGCTACCCGCGTTGCTGAAGCTCGAAGTGGGGGCGTCGTCACCGCAGCTCCCGAGCCAAAGCGCCAAGAGCGCCGTCGTAGTGACTGACCCAAGTTGCCTATTTCCCGATTGAGGGCGCATCTCGACCATCCTTTACGTCCCGACCCCGCGTGGGTGCAGGGGGCGCGCAGTGTAGCTCCAAAGCTTGCGGAAAATCGCCCGGCTTGTCGCCTTTTTAACAAAGGCAACGGAATGGTGCCAATGGCGACGGCGGGCCCGTGTGTGTGATCGTCCTACCCCATGCGCAAGGCCGCTTTTCTGGCGATCCAGCTGCTTCGCAAGGAACTGAAAACTGCTAGCTGCTGCGCCGGGTGACTTTGCGGTAGACGAGGTACGAGTAGGCGCAGGGGACGAGTGCTAGCAGGAGCACCATGGGGAGCAGCCAATCGCTCTGGCCGGCGAGGCCGGCGATGCAGATCAGCAGGCCGCCAACGACGAAGAGGCGGCCGCCGAAGCGGTGGGTGCGCTCCCAGACTTCGTCATTTGCGAGCGTCCAGGGCGTGCGGATGCCGACGAAGAAGTTCTTGCGAACCTTGCTCGAATAGTTGCCGATGATGGCCAGCAGCAGTCCGGTGCCGCCCCATGCGGCCGTCGTCATGTCGATGTCTCGCCCCAGGCCGATCAGCAGGGCGACTCCGTGGATGAAGGTCAGAAGCAGCAAGAGCGAGCGGCGCATGGCAGAAAACGCGCCCTCGAAGCCGGTCATCTCGAAACCGCGTGGCGAGATGAGCGGGAGCGCCAAGAACATGGCCAGCATGCCCGCAGTCACGCCTGGCAACAGCCAGGCGCCGATGATCTTGGGCATGAATCCATCGGCCACGCCGGTCGTGTTCCAGTGCGTTGGGATCACCGCGGGTAGCTTTGGATAGGCGATAGCGGTCATCGCGAAGGTGCTCGCGACGATGCCGCCGTCGATCCAAGCGGAGGTCGATGACTTCACGAGCCCCTCGCGGGTGCCAGGGCGCCTCGGCGCGCCCGTTTCGATGAGGACTGCAGCACGTCCAGCAGCAGGGCCGCGACGTCCTCGAGAACGGTGGTGTTGAGCGAGTAGACGATGCGCTGACCGCGGCGCTCCGAGCGCACCAAGTCCGCCGCTCGCAGGATGGCGAAGTGATGCGAGAGCGATGCCTTGCCGATCGAGAACTGCTCGGCGAGCTCACCCGCCGAAAGCGAACCGCGCTGCAGCAGCTTCAGGATCTTGCGCCGATTGGCGTCGGCAAGGGCGCGAAAAACGTCTGAATCTCGCATTTTGATATTTCGACGGACATCTAAATAACTCCATCCCCTGCTCTGTCAAGGGCGGCAAAACGCGGCGCGCATGCATGGGTAGCAAGGCGTCGCGGTGGATTGCCGAAGGGAGCGCATGTCAGGGTCTCGTTGCTCGTCGCGCCAGGAACGGGCAGAAAGCCGGAAACCGCCAACGACTGAGCACCGGCAGGCGTGAGTCGGCCGGAAAAGGCCGTGAATCCGGGCGGCGCAAGCGCGCCTTTCGGCGGGGCGACAAAACTGCGATTCTCCCGGGTTGGCGCGACTCGATGAAGGTTCTCTTGATCAATCCCAACCGGGAGCAGGTGCCGTGGCCGGCGATACCGGTGGGACTGTGCACCGTGGCGTCGTCGACGGCCCGCGCTGGGCACGACGTGAGCGTGCTCGATCTGGCGTTCTCCAAGCAGCCGGGCAAGGACACGCTTTCGCGCGTGCGCAAGGAACAGCCGGACGTCGTGGGCATCACGATCCGCAACATCGACAACTGCAACTTCGAGCTGCCACACTTCTATTTGCCCGAGATCCGCGACCAGGTGGTGAAGGGCGTGCGCGAGGCGGCACCGAACGCCAAGCTCGTGATCGGCGGTGCCGCGGTCAATGTCTCACCGCGTGACGTGCTCGGTTACCTCGAGGCGGACATGGCGGTGGTCGGAGAAGGGGAGGATGCCTTTCCCGATCTGCTGAAAGCCTTCGAAAACAAGCAACGCGTGGATCGCCTGAATGGTGTGCTGCCGCTCGGCGGTGGTAGCGCGCAGCCGCTGCCGGTGCTCGACACCGGTCGCAAGCTTCCGGGCGAGCCGCTGGGCGGCCGCGCGGTCGTGCATGACCTCAAGGAATCGGCGCGCAGCGAAGCGTTTCGTTGGGTGGACCTGGCTCGCTACGCGCGCGCCGGTTCACCCTATTCGGTGCAGACCAAGCGCGGCTGCGCGCTGAAGTGCTCGTACTGCGTGTACAACAACATCGAGGGCCACGCTTACCGGCTGCGCGACTCGCGCGAGGTCGTGGACGAGATCGAGGAGGCCGTGCTCGGCCACGGCGTCAAGACGGTGGACTTCGTCGATTCGACCTTCAATCTGCCGCTGTCGCACGCACGCGCGCTGTGCGAGGTGCTGGCTGAGCGCAACCTGCCCGCCCAATACTCGACCATGGGCCTCAATCCAGCGGCCGTGACGCCGGAGCTGGTGGCCATGCTCAAGGCCGCCGGCTTCAAGAACGTGATGTGCACGCCCGAGAGCGCGTCCGAGACGACGCTCAAGACCTTGCACAAGGGTTTTCGGAAGCACGCGGTGATCCGAGCGGCGAAGGCGCTGCGTGAGGCGGGCATGCCCACCTACTGGTTCTTCATGCTGGGCGCGCCGGACGAGACGATGGACACGGTGCGCGAGACGCTCGAGTTCTGCGCCGAGCACATTCCGCCGACCGACATGGTGCTGTTCTCGACCGGCATCCGTGTCTACGCGGGCACGCCGCTCGAGCGCACCTGCAAGGACATGGGCTGGTTCGCCGAGGACGATCCGCTGTTCGAGCCGTCCTGGTTTCTGTCGCCAAAGCTCGACCTGAACGAGCTCTACGGCACGCTGGTCAAGGCCGCCGAGGTCCATCCCAATTGGATGACCAACGCCGAGACGGTGATGAGCCCGGCCATGGCATCGATGATGAAGCAGGCCTTTCGCATGCTGGGCTGGAAGGGGCCGTTTTGGACGCACCTGCCGCGCCTGTTCTCCTTCGTCGGAAAGCTGGGCATTCGCAAGAAGGGCCTCGAGCTTCACGCCGAAACGGTGCGCCGCATTACCGACCTCGCCCATCACGCCTGAGGGCTGCTCGGTCGGGGTCGGCGGCCGGGGTTGTTTCCAGCTGGGGAGGCGGTTTATCGTCGCGCGCATGAAGCAATGCGCGACGTTGGGCGTCGGGTTTCAGGCGCTGGCTTTGGCCTGGATGGTGGCGGCATCGCTCGGAGCGTGCGGTGCGGAAGCGGCTCCGGAGCCCAAGGCGCCAGACGCCGAGCCAGCGCCTACGCCGGCCGCGTCTGACCCTGCTCTGGTAGCGGACGCCAAGCCCGCGGAAGAGGCCAAGCCGGAGGCTGAGGCCAAGCCGGCTGCGGAAGCGCCGCCCAAGGATCCGAACGCGATGCGCGAGGTGAAGTACGTCGTTACTCCCGAGGGCCTCAAGATCGAGGTCGCGGGCGTGCGCTTCCTGGCCTCGGCGGCAGCCAAGCAGGTCGGGCAGGGCTGGGGCGCGAAGATCACCGTGAAGGCGGAGGTCATCGACAACGAGGACCACGTCTTGCTCAATCCAAAGAACGGGCCGATCGCGTTTGCCGCGGCGGTGTTCAAGAAGGGCAGCACCGAAGCCGAGCGCATTCCCGACGAGCGCGAGGGCGAGGGCGAGATGAAGCTCAGCGCCGGGTTACCCAAGACGTTTACCCGCGACTTCCCCGATAAGGGCGGGCGCGTGCTGGCGATGGGGGAGACCCTCGATATGGAAGTGGCGCTGTGGGGTCTTGGTGAAAGTAAAGAGGATCGCCGTCCAGTCAAACAGTTTTTTCACGTCAAGATGAAGGTGGACAAGGGCAAACCGAAGGCAATCGTCGAGCCGCCTGCGTCTGCGGCTCAATAACGAGCACCAAACCCTCAGCGACCCTTGAACACCGGCTTGCGCTTCTCCGAAAATGCGGCGAGCGCCTCCAATCGATCCTCACTCATGAGGCAACTCTCGTAGGCGGCACGCTCCAGGGCCAGCCCTTCACCGAGCTCACGCGTCGGCGCACCGCGCATTGCTTTCAGGGCGGCGCGGATCGCCAGCGGTGCACCCTCCAAGATGGGCTGCGTCCAGCTCATGACCTCGAGCAAGAACGGCTCGGTTTTCGGCAGCACCTGGTTGACCAGGCCCAGGATCAGCGCCTCCGGCGCGGTCAGCCGCGCGGCGCGCAGGATCAGCTCCTTGGCGCGCGCTTCGCCCAGCAGCCGCGGCAGTCGCTGGGTGCCGCCCGCACCCGGGATCACGCCCAGGCTCGTCTCCGGCAGACCGAGCACGGCGTGCTCGGCGGCGATGCGCAGGTCACACAAGAGCGCCAGCTCCAGACCGCCGCCGAGCGCGGCGCCGTTGATGGCGGCAAGCGTCGGTACTTCGATGGTTTCGAGCCAGCCGAGCTCCGTTTCGTACGCGAGCAGCAGCGCGCGCACCTCCTCCGGAGTCATCGCGGCCCGCTCTTTCAAGTCGGCGCCCGCGCAGAACGCCCTGTCACCCGAGCCAGTCACGATCACCAGCCGCACGTCGTCCTGCGCCGCCACCTCACGACCAATCTCCCCAAAGCGCGCGACCAGGGCCCGTGACAGCGCATTCATGCGATCCGGCCTGTCCAGCGTGACCAACGCCACGCTACCGCGCCGCTCGAGCCGCACGCCAGCGTCGCTCACCGCTTCCCCTTCCTCTTGGTCGCTCGCTTCTTCGTCGGCACTTTCTGCTTGATTGCGGTCTTGGCACGACTCGCAGGTTTTTTCACCTTCTCGAGCTTTGTCTTCTGACCACTAACCCCTGACCCCTGACCACTCTCTTCCCCCTTCTCCTTCTTCCTGCCCTCGAGCTTCGACATACGCGCCTTGAGCTCAGTCAGCTCATCGCGTACCGCTTCCAGCTCGTCGCTCATGCGCTTGCGTTCCTGACCGGGCTTGTCACCGAGCTCGCGCAGCGCCTCACGCAGCCGGCGAGATACCCGCCCATCGAGCTCACGATCCAGGGCACGTCGCAGCGCCGGTCGACTCTTGCCATCTCCCAGCGTGACCAGCGCCGACACCACGTCGATCTTGAAATGAGGATCCTGATCCTCGAGCAGTTCTTCCAGCTGCTCGCGCGTCTTGCGTCCTTCTCCCAGACTGGCCAGAGCGTGCACCGCCGCGCGCCGGCCTCGCGTCGGAATCCCATAGCGCGTGCGTTTCAGCACCACCTCGAGCGCACCGTCGTCACGCAGCGCGGACATGCCGTCCAGCGCCCCGGCCCGGATCACGTCCGCCCAGGAGGCCCGATCCACCAAGGATTTCAGGGTTTCTAGCGCACCACGCTGACGAGTGCGCCCGAGCGAGCGGGCCGCGTCCGCCGCTACCAGATAGCTCGGTTCTGTATCCAGTAGCTTTGACAGCGCGTCGGCGGCTTGTGCCTTCTTGAAAGAGCCGAGCGCACCCGCGACCGCACGCCGCACCTTGGGATGCGAAGTCTCGAGCGCAGCGAGCAGCGCTTTGAGCGCCTCTTCCGAGCGCACTTTGCCCAGAGCGCGGGCCGCCTCCACCCGCACCATCCAAGCCTCGCCCTCCTTGGTCAGTGCCGTCTGCAACGCGCGAACCGTGGCTGGGTCGTTCTTCTTGCCGAGCGCTTCGGCTGCTGCCCAGCGCAGTAGGGCATTTTGGCCTTCGGCCAGCTGGTGGCGCAGCATGTCGCCTGGCGCCTCGAACGCAACCCTGCCGACCACGCGCTGCTCCGGGTCGAAGCCCACGTGCAGCGGTCGCTTGTCGAGCCGCACCGTGATCACGTCCTGCGCCTCGGTCACGAGCTTCTCGTGCCGCGTGCGCTGGCCATCGGCGCTCACCACCTCGATCTCTATGGGCAACGAGAAAATCGCGGTATCCCCGGGCTTTTGTGACTGTTTGAGCGAGACGCCGAGCAGCCCGTCCTCGAAGCCGACCTTCACCGAAAGCTCTGGGTGGCCGGGCCGATACAGCCATTGGTCGAAGAAACGCTCGAGCGACCGACCCGAGACCTCCTCGAACGCGCGCATCAAGTCATTGGTCTCGACGATACCGAAGGCGTGTCGCATCAGGTAGCGCTTGACGCCTTCGAAGAACATCTCGTCTCCGAGCTCACGGCGCAGCATGTGCAGCACCAGACCGCCCTTTTCGTAGAGGTGGCGGTCGAACAGGTCGATGGGCTCCGCGTAGTCGCGGCACACGACCGGCCGCTGGTAACGGCCGGCGGCTTCAGCCAGGTAGGTTTCGGTGTCGCCGGCGATGCCGTAGTCGTACTCGTCGCGCCCCAGCCGTTGCTCGCGCTCCAAGTGCTCACAGAACGTGGCAAAGCCCTCGTTGAGCCAGGCGTGTGACCAGTCGCGGCAAGTCACGTAGTCGCCGAACCACTGGTGCGCCAACTCATGCGCCACCAGATCGCAAGAGCTGATGTCGAGCGCCGCGCGCTGGTCCAGCATCACGTGCTCGTAGAGCGTCGTGGCGGTCGTGTTCTCCATGCCGCCGAAAATGAAGTCGCTTACGACCACCTGCGAGTAGCGCGACCACGGGAAGTCCACGCCGAAGCGCTTGGAAAAAAGCTCCAACATGCGTGGCGTTTCGCCCAGGCTGCGCGCGGCATTTGCGGCCTGCCCGACCGGTACTAGGTACCGAATCGGCACCTCCTTGCTGGCGAGCTTGGCCGGTACGTCCTCGACCACGTCGAAGTGGCCGACCACCAGCGTGAGCAGGTAGCTGGGGTGCGGCTGATCGAGCTTGAAGCGGTAGGTCCACGGCCCCTTGCCGCGCGTTTCGGAGGCCGTGAGCTCCCCGTTCGACAGCACCTGAAAACCGGCCGGGACGGTAGCCGAGAGCTCGGTCGTCATCTTCACGTGCGGTTTGTCCACGCAAGGGATGAAGTGCCGCGCGTCTTCGTCCTGGCACTGGGTCCAGGCTTGTAGTGGGCGATGCTTGACCTGTTCATCCGGCGCCAGAAAGTACAGGCCGCGCTTGGGTTGCGCTCGGTAGTCGATGCGCAGCTGGCCCCGCTCCGGCAGGTCATTCAGGGTCAGGCACTCGCCGTCGTAGCTCATTTGGGCCGCCTGCAAACCCGCACCCGCATCGACGCGCACGCTCGCCAGATCGAAACCGATCGCGTCGATGTGTAGGGGTGCAGATTTGCGCGCGACGCGCTCGAAGTCGAGCACCGCTCGGCCTCGCACCGACTTCGACTCGAAATCCAGCGTCAGGTCCACGAACAGGTGGCGAATGCGATACGGGCGCGAGCGTTCGTACTGGCGCTCCGTGCCAGCCAAGCTGAAAGGACCGCGCGCAGCGCTGCAGCCGCAGCGTTCGTGGAGTCTATGAGAGGCCGTCATCCGGGCGCTACTATACTGGGCACCCCGCTGCTCGGTGGCAGGTAATATGCCCGCCGTGCCCGTCACGCTGACCGGAGAAGTCGAGCGCATCACCTACGAAAGTGATGCCACCGGCTTTCGGGTGTTGCGCGTGGGCTCTCTGGAGGGACCGGCCGCCGCGCGTGGCAGCGTGACCGTGGTTGGCACGCTGCCTCCGGTCGGCAGCGGTACGCGCGTCCGCGTCACCGGCGACTTCCGCCAGGATCCCAAGCACGGCGAGCAGTTCCGGGCCGACACGCTGGTCACGCTGGCGCCCGAGACGCTGGTTGGGCTCGAGCGCTACCTCGCGTCGGGGCTGATTCCGGGTATCGGGCCTGCTTTCGCCAAGCGCATCGTGTCGGCCTTCGGCATGGATAGCTTGACCATGCTGGACCACGAACCGGAGCGGCTGCGGCTCATCCCCGGCATCGGGGAAAAGCGCATCCAAGAGGTCAAGAAGGCGTGGGCCTCGCAGCGCGCGATCAGCAACGTGATGATGCTGCTGCAAACGCACGGCGCTTCGCCGGCGCTCGCAGCACGCATCCACAAGCACTACGGTGACGCGGCGGCGCGCGTCGTGCAGGAGTCGCCCTATCGCTTGGCCATGGAGGTGCGGGGTATCGGTTTCAAGACCGCCGATCGCATCGCCAAGTCGCTAGGCATCGCGGGTGACCATCCCGAACGAGTGCAGGCGGGTGTGCTGCACGAGCTCAGCGGCCTGGCTGATCAGGGCCACGTGCTGTTCCCGCGCGACGGCCTGATCGAACGCGCCGCCGCGATGCTCGAGGTCGACGCTTCCCATGTGGGCCCCGCCATCGACAAGCTCTGGGCCAGTGGCCTGTGCGTGGTCGAAGAGGGGGGCGTCTATCTGGCCCGCCTGTATCGAGCCGAAACCGCGCTGGTCGAGGGACTTTCGCGGCTACTGTCGCGTCCGGGGCGCGTGCTGTCGGGCATCGAAGGCACCATCGCCCGCTTCGAACGACAGGCGCAGGTCACGCTGGCGCCGGCGCAGCGCGCGGCGGTCCAGGGCGCCGCGCAGCACAAGGTGCTCGTGGTGACCGGCGGCCCCGGCGTGGGCAAGACCACCATCGTGCGAGCCATCCTGGATGTCATGAAGCGCGCGCGCTTGGAGGTGAGGCTCGCGGCTCCGACGGGGCGCGCCGCCAAGCGTCTGGCTGAAGCCACCCGGCACGAGGCCGGCACGCTGCATCGCCTGCTCGAGTACGACCCGCGCGCAGGCGGCTTTCAGCTCGGCGAGCAAAAGCCGCTCGAGGCCGAGGTGGTGATCGTGGACGAAGCCTCGATGATCGACGTGCCGCTCGGCGCCTCCTTGGTGGCAGCGCTGCCCGACACCGCGCGTTTGGTGATCGTGGGTGACGCCGATCAGCTGCCGTCGGTCGGCCCCGGCGCGATGCTGCGCGACATCATCGAGTCCGGCGTGGTCACCACGGTGCGTCTCAACGAGATCTTCCGCCAAGCCGGCGAGAGTCGCATCGTGCAGAACGCGCACCGCATCCTGCATGGTGAGATGCCCGAGAGCGCCGATCCCGAGGCACCGCGCGCCGACTTCTTCGTGGTGCAGCGGCGTGAGGCGGAGGAAGCTGCCGACACCATCCGGGAGCTGGTAAGCTCGCGGATTCCCAAGCGATTTGGCTTTGATCCACGCCGTGACGTGCAGGTGCTCACGCCGATGCACCGCGGCCCGGCCGGCACGGCGGCGCTGAACCAGTTGCTGCAGGCGACACTGAACCCGCGCGGCACGTCGCTCGAGAGACAAGGCCAGACCTTCCGCGAAGGCGACAAAGTGCTGCAGTTGAAAAATGACTACGAACGCGACGTCTTCAATGGTGACCTCGGAGTGATCGAGCTCGTCGATGTCGAGCAGCGCGCGCTCACGGTGCGCTTCGACGGTCGCGCGGTCGAGTATCGGGAGGCGGATCTCGAGATGCTCACGCTGGCTTATGCCACCAGCATTCACAAGAGCCAGGGCAGCGAGTACCCAGCGGTCGTGATACCGCTGCTCACCGCTCACTTCGTGATGCTGTCGCGTAACCTGGTTTATACCGCCGTCACCCGCGGCAAGAAGCTGTGCGTGCTGGTGGCCGATCCGAAGGCGCTACGCCTGGCGCTCAATGAAACGCGCCGGGAGGAGCGCGTCACCCGACTCGCGGAGCGCCTGAAACGCCTTTGTCCCTGACCGGGTTTTTAGACTTCAAGGCACGCGGCCTGTAACGTAAACCGGTGATAAGCGCCCAGGAGACCGTGCGGAGCGTGGGGATCCGCGCGCTTTTTGGGCAAACTGCGCCGATTTTGTGGGCCAACGTGGGGGTGGCCGTCATCGTGGTCGCGGTGCTGTGGAACGACGCTCCCCAGCTCCACCTGCTGCTCTGGCTCGGCGCGCTGACGCTGCTGACCGTCGTCCGCGCGGCCTTCCAGCGTCGTTACTTCGAGGCCCAACCTGCCGCTCGGGAGGTCGAGGTTTGGGGTCGTCGCTTCGTGCTCGGTTCGACTCTTTCGGGGGTGCTGTGGGGCACGGCCGGGGTGCTGTTCTTCGAACCTGGAAGCGCGCTGTCGCAAAGCCTGCTGGCCTTCGCGCTCGGCGGCATGACGGCAGCGGCGTCGAGCGCCCTGGCCAGCCACTTGCCTGCGTTCTTCGGGTTCTCGGCCTTCGCCTTGGGACCGCTTACGGTTCGCGTTTTCGTCGAAGGCGATCGGCTGCACCTGGGCCTCGGAGCGATGCTGCTCGTGTATGGCATCGGCATGCAGCGGGTGGCGCGCGTCAACCATGCGAGCTTCGCGCGCGCCTTCGAGCTGGGCCTCAAGAATGCAGAGCTGCTCGAGCAGCTTTCGGCATCCCAGATCGACCTACAAGAGACCAATCGTACGCTCGAGGAGCGCGTGCACGACCGCAGTATGGAGCTCGAGCGCCAGGGCGAGGCGCTGCGCAAGGCTCAGCGTTTGGAGCTCGTCGGCAGGCTCGCGGGTGGTCTCGCGCACGATTTCAACAGCTTGCTGACCGTAGTACTCAACAACGCCGCGCTACTGAAGGAACATCGCGGGCTCGACGAGCAGGGAAAGCTTGCGGCCGACGAGATACAAGAGGCCGCCCTACGCGGCGCCGCCCTGATTCGACAGCTCTTGGCGTTTGGCGGACCCCGCCGCGCCCAGCCGCGTGTGCTGGCGGCGGACGCGCTAATTGGAGAATGGGCGGAGCCCTTGAAGCGCATCCTCGGCCCAACTACTAGCCTGGAGGTCGCGCTCGACGCCGGCACGGCGCACGTGCGGGCGGACCCCGCGCACCTGGAGCAGGTGCTGGTCAATCTGGTGGCAGATGCGCGGGCCGCCGTCGTGAGCGGCGGCAAGCTGGTGATCGCTACGCACACGCGGACCGCGTTCGAGAGCGCGGATCTACCCGCCGGTGACTACGTGGAGCTCGAGGTGGTCGGCTCCGGCCAAGGCGGACTCAAGGACGACTCGCGCGCGCTGCCAACCTACTTTCTGGTCGACGTCGACGTGCCCGATCGGGATGCCAGGCTTTCGAGCGTGCGCAGCATCATCGAGGGCTACGGTGGCCGTCTCGTAGTCGACCCCGAGACCCAGGCGGGCACGCGCGTTCGAGCTTACTTCCCGGCGTTGCCGCAGCCGGCCACGGCGCCGCCCGTCGAGCGCCAGGAGGCCGCGAGCACCACGTCTGGGGTCACGGTGCTGGTCGTGGACGACGAGCCCACCCTGCGCTCGGTGATCCGGCGCAGTCTGGTGCGTGAGGGCTTCAGCGTTCTCATGGCGGAGGACGGCGAGCACGCCCTCGAGGTGGCCCGGAAGCATGCAGGCCCAATCGCCCTTTTGATCAGCGACGTGGTCATGCCTGGCGTGAGTGGGCCCGAGCTGGCTCGGCGTTTGCGCGTCGACCGGCCGCGGCTCGGAGTGCTGCTGATCTCGGGCTACACCTTTGAGGAGTCCCTGCCCGTCACGGAAGGCGCGCGGTCTACGGCCTATTTGTCCAAGCCGTTCGACATCAAGACCCTCAGCACCAAAGTGCACGCGCTACTCCACGCCTGCTCGAACGCGAGCGTGCCGCCCGGGGATTGAGCCCACTCAGGCTCGGCGCCAGGTCAGGCCACCAGCGCGCCGCCGTCGATCGTGAACGCCGCGCCCGTGATCCAGGAGCTGTCGTCACTGGCCAGAAATAAGGCCAGGCTCGCGATATCGACGGGTAGCCCCAAGCGCTTCAGCGCCGTGCGTGCGCCAGCATTCTCGACCGCCACCGCTGGGTCGGGAAACGCTTTGGCCGAGTCCCAGAGCAGCGGCGTGTCGACCGGACCAGGGCACATCAGGTTGGCGCGGATCTTGG
>DATEDZ010000237.1:0-10556 GCA_035281385.1 Polyangiaceae bacterium | reverse complement strand
CACCGCGGCTGAGCGCCGTGCTTACGCGCTCGGGCCCTTCGCGGGTGACGTTACCGCGATGCAGAACGTCTTCATGCTGGGGGACGCGTTCCGTCGCGGGCTCCTCTACTTGAGCGAAAGTCTGAGCGCCACCGACGATCGGCTGGCTGCCACCAAGAATTTCATGACGCTTTCGGCTGCTGAAGTCCGCGAGTGGGTGGGGGGAGTGGTGGCTCGCGAATACGACTCGGTCGAAGGTGTCGATCGCTACTACCTGATCGACATTACGCCTCAGGATTTGGGCGTCGCGGATGACGAAGAGCTTGCGGAGCGCCTGGTCGCGACCCGTACTGCGTTCCCCTACCACGCGCAGTGCCTGGCGGGTAAACGCGAGCTTTGCCCGGCGGAGATCTTCGAAGAGGAGACGAGTCTGGCGCTACGCCCTCTGGGTCCAATCACGCGAGATACGAGCTATTCGGGCGACGAGACCTACGTTCGCGTCGTTGAGTTTGATCACGTGACCAACGGGCGCCACCTCGTGGTCATGCCGAAGGACGGCAGCCCCGGACGCGTGCTGGCAGGCTTGCGCGGCACCACGCGTCCAGAGGAAATCTTCGCCGAACCGTTGAGCAAGCTCCAGCATGAATTGACCGAGCGCACGTTTGGCATCGGTAGGGAGGCCACACCTGAGCGGACGTGCTCACCGGCGAATCCGCCCCTGGCCCTGCCTCGAGAGTATTGCGTACCGGGCATGCAGCGGGATCAATTCGTGCCACTCGCCAACGAGCTGACCCGCCCCAATTCGAAGACCGAGGATTCTTGGCGGCACTACCTGACACAAGCGGAGGCCGCGGCCGAGAAAGCGGACGAGCTTGCGCGACAAATGATCGAGATTGGCCTCGAGAACGACATCCGCAAGGAGGGTGCCAGCGAGGAGGTGGCGGAGGCCTGCGGTTCGTTCCCACACGATGCCACGGCCACTGCTGGCACCGCGGGCGGCATCAGCGCGTCCGGCGACAGCGCGATTCAGAACTGCCTCAACCCCAGTACCATCGATATCGTTTTCCTCTCCAAGGATCCGCTGAAACCGGCCACCACCAACAGTGAGATCACCGCCAACAACGCAGCGCTGTGCCAGTATTACTGCGACGGCACCGGTCCAATGCCCGAGCTGCCCTGGTGCTGGAAGTGCACCAGCAACCCCGTCGAAGAGATCACCCACGGAGGGCTTGGGTTTACGGATCCGGTCGAGTTGCCCGACGACGCGCTGGATCCGCTGGCAGATTGCCTGGAGCTGACCAAGACCTTGAGCTGGGATACCGCGGTCAATGGCGTGGAATTCGGCAAGTTCTCGTCATACGTCCGCCAACCATGGGTCAGCGAAGCCCGACTCGGCGCGGCGATCGCCGAGCTCACGCTGGTCGAGTATCCAAACCGCAGCTGGTACCTCGCGATTGGGCCCAACAAGGTCGTCGAGAGTTCTGTGGATCCGATGACCGGCGATTGCCTGCCGCTCGTCTATCCCTACGAGGCAACCAGCGTGCATCGTTTCCGAGTGGATCCCGACGATCCGACGAGCATGATCGCCCCCCCGGAGACCGGCATCGCGCAGGTGCTGTTTCCCAACGGCTCGACGCAGGACTGCAACGCCGTTGCTCGCGAAAACGCGGAGCTCGCGGTGTTCTATCTCGGAGCGATGGCGGGTGGCATCCCCCCCTATCGGATCTGGGCGCCCGTGCCGGCTCGCAACTTCGCAATCCCTTACCATCCCGTACTCGAATACCCGGACTATTCCGCCCCCCACCCGGACTATACGCTTCCCCACCCGGCAACCGTCTACTCTGCTAGCCAGTTCACGCTCGAGGGCCAGGGTACCCCCGAAGCGCTCTGGAGGCTCTTGGGTATCGGCTATAACGGCTCCATCGGCTTCTCGCTGGCCGATAAGGAGTGGGTGCCCGCGGTTGCTCCCACCTCCACGCCCGCTCGATTCTTCTCGGACCGCGCCCGAGCGCTTCCACAATTGCCCGGGTCGGATTGGAGGGCTACGACGTACACGGCAGCGGCACTTGGTGCTGCGACGGACAAGTATCTGGCGCTACCAACGGCTAACTCGTACATCCGCTTCGGGAGCAATCTCCTCGGAGGCGAGGACCCTAACGCGGCGACCAACTGGACGGCCAACAACAGCCGGCAGTTTCTGGCGGCGTGGCTGGAAGACATCGCTCGCGACTACAACGCTCATCAGGCTGATGCGTGGAACTCCAGTCTTCCCGAATGGACCTCTCAATCGACCCGCGACAAGGTGCACCAAGCGGCGTGGCAAGCGGTCATGTATGGGGAACGACTCGGTTATGGGCAGATTCTTGGCCTGCAGCGAAACATCTGTGAACGGGCCTTTGTTGCCCCCGTGTTCGGCAAGATGCTGAGCAACAATCAGAACGACATCTACTTGAACCTGAAGATAGCCGACGCAGAGATCCAAGCCGGAAAAGTCTTCCCCTTCACTCGGGCACTCCCGAGAGGCCTGGACAGTTTGCCGCTCGTTTTCAAGTTGGGAGAAGCGGCTGGGCGTGAAGGCGGACCAGAGAGCAGGGGTTTTGCCCCCGGTGACGGAGTTCTCAACGACGGTTGGGCCATGGCCCACGATCGCCTCTTGCCAACTCAGTGTGCGCCCTCGGAACGCCTGGAGCTCTTTCTGCGCACTGAGCTGACGACGAACAAGGAGGCGCTGCAAACGCTTCTCCGGTCGCTCGTCTTGAGTTGTGCTGTTGACAAATCGCGGCACTTTGGCGCAAGCCCCTTGCAGACCCCCAAGGAGCTGCAGTCCATGGAGGATCTCCGGTACCTAGAGAACTGGCTGGTCATCTACAGCGCTGCCGCCAAGCGAGCCGCCGGTAGCTTGTTCCTCGTTTCGGCGCCGGCTCAGTCGGTGAAAAACGCAGCCGTCGGCACCGTGGGTATCGGCGCGGTCTCGCAGGGAGAGCAGGGCAAGTTGTTCCTCGAGATCGAGGAGAACTTCCGCAATATCGGCAGCGGCTTCCAGAACATGGGCGCGCTCTTTCAGCAGCTTGCGGGGGAAATTCGCGTTGCGCGCCTTCAGATCGAGGCCGCCCAGCTGGACGGTCAGGCTCGTGAGCTCCAGCTCGCGCTGCAAAGCATCGAGAACAACCGTCAGCTGGCCTTGTCGGCCGCAGCCCAAAGTCGCGCGGAGCTGGGGCGTACCCTCGACGCTATGGCTGGTATTGCCGAGCTCGCGGGTGGAGCAGCTGCGATGGGCGGCGGGATGGGGGGCGGCATGGAAGGAAGTGGCGCGGGTGATTCCTTGATGCTTTCAGGGGCAGGACGCCTGATCGGTGCGGTGGAGTCCACGCTCATCGATTTTGCGATTGATACGGACTACGATATCAATCAGGACTTCAGCGCTCAGGTCGCAGCCAATCTCGAGGCGCAATCCGACGTCAATCAAGCCATCACCAATAACGGGATTGCACAAGTGATCGGTAACCTGGGCATCAAGGTGCCAGGGATTTTCACTGGAATCAGCGACCACCTGGTTGCGATCAAGAACAACGTTTCGGATGCCCAGCAGAACATCATCACGATGAAGCAGCTGCAGTCCAAGGCGGCCATTGCCCTGGCCAAAGCTGCCGGTGCCGACTTCGTGAGCATCAACGGGCAACAGGTGCCGCTACATGTCAACACGGTCTATCGCCGGCAGTTCGACGTGCTGAGGCTGCGCTACGAGCGGGCCCTCGAGAGCGCTAAGCGAGCGGCCTACCTGGCGCGCCTTTCCATCGAGGAACGTATCGGTGTTCGCCTCGTAGACCTGCGGAGCCCGATCGGTCCGCTCGAGGCTCCAAGCCTTTGGGTAGACGATGTGTGCACGGCACAGGGCGTGAACTACCAAGAGCTGCGCACGGCGACGCCCGAGCAGGATCCGACTGGCGCAGCCGAGGTCGACAAGATCGCGGGCTTCGCGGACCAGTACATCGGCGACTACGTGGCGAAGCTTCGGGAGTTCGTCGAGTTCTACAATATCGAAAACCCGTTCAAGGAGTCGAGCGATACCGCCTTGCTGTCCTTGCGCGAGAGTTTGGGCGACGCCGACGGGCGTTGCGCTAGAGAGTCCTCGAACTTGCTCTTCTTCTCGCATCGTCTCGATACGCGACCCGTGTCGATCGATGGCGAAGCGGTTGGCGCTAAAGCGACGACCTCGCTCGGGGGTTGGCGCATGAGTGGTTGCACCATCACGACTTGCCCAGACGTGCACGCCGGCTTCTCGCTCAAGGATGACGAAGACGAGGTGCTCGCGCCTCCTTCAAATCCGGGTGGCACGAGCTGGCTCTCTTCCATAGCAAAGGCGGCGACCTTCGAGGCTACCTCCTCGGTGATTCCGCCAGGCCTCATCTACCAGTCGGTGCAGCTCAGGGCCGGTGGCACATATGTCCTCTCGTGGTGGGATCAGGCTCGAACAGCGGATGGCGAACCGGTTGCCGCAAGTGCGATGCCAGCAGCATACCCTGTTCGTGTTTACGACTCGGAATGGCGCGTCGTGAGCTCCGAAAGCTTCAACCCTGCCAAGGGTGCGTGGAGCGAGCGTCGCTCCCTCTTCGTCCTCCCGTTCGCAGACGGGCTCTATCACGTCGCCTTCGCTGCAGCTGACGCGGACGTAGTGGGCGCTAACCTGGCTATCTCGAATGTCCAGCTCGAAGGCGGGGGTTCGGCAGCGGAGCCTACGGCGTATGCGCCGAACGATGCCTCAAGAACCGGGCTCACCGGCGACTGCACCGTCGACGACCCGGCCGAGTTCCGCACGCGCTTCGACTACAAGTGCGAGGCGGCTGGCTGCTACTACGAGCTTCGCGATCTCATTCAGATCGATACTCAGCTCTTGCAGCAGGGCTACAGCCCTCTCACAGGTAAGATCGCAAGCGGCAACTACAATTACCGCCTAGGCAACGTTTCGCTGAACCTCGTTGGAACGGCTCTGGTCGATTGCGCGCAGAGCGGCCTACCGAGCTGCTACAGCTCCGGCTACGTCGAGTACGATCTCTCGCATCACGCGCCCAATGTCCCTGTCGAGGACTACAGCGGCCAGACTCGCTGCTTCGATTTCGCTATCGGTAGCATTCGCGGCGGTAAAGCGATGGTCACCGAACGCGTTCTCAGTCTCCCGTTGAGCTCAGTCGATCAAGATCTGATCGGTCAGCCCGCGTTCTCGAAGCAAGAGCTCGTGGGGCGTCCCCTGAGCGGCGCTTACCGGTTGCGCATCCGCGAGACCCCGGGCCTAATTTGGCAAAACCTCGAGGACATCCAACTCCTGGTCAACTACGACTACTGGTCACGCGTCAGCAGAGCTTCAGATGGGTGACAAGCGATGGTCGGTTGTTGTTCATCCGAACATGCGCCCGTCCTAGAGGCGCCAACCTGCAGCGTTTCGCGATGGCGAGACTTTGCGGCGGCGTTAGACGAGTGTCCGCTCCATAACAACAGCTGCTCGAGGGCTACGTGACGCCCTTGGCCCGCCTGTTGGGAGGCATCGGAAGGATGAGGTTTGCAACCTCCACTCGGAATGCAGCGGCGACCGTTGGTGCGATCTTCGCGTGGGGGTGTGGAGATCCAATCCTGGTGGTGGCGGGGCCAGCGGATGAAGAGACCAGGGCTGGTGGATCTGGTGGATCGATCGATGGTGGCGCCGGTCAGGAACCGGGCCCGAAGGGGCCGACGGGCTCGGAACACGTCGCGATCTTTGATTCGTCGAGCATGCAGGGTCTTGGCCCAGGCAAGGAGGACGCGGGCGAGGGCGGGACTGGCCCTGAACTACCGCTCGGGCCGCCGTACGGCACCTCTACGGCATGCGGAGACGCGATCGTCGGGCTCGATGCTCTTGGCAATCCCGAAGAGTGTGATGACGGTGGCGACGACGCCCCCGATGCGTGCACCGACGCATGCCAGACTCGCGATCAGCCGATCGTTTCGGCGCCGGCGAACGCCTGGACCTCGCGCGTGCTCGGCGCGGGCCGGCATCCGGTAGCGGGCCTCAGTGAAGGATTCATCACGACTTTCGTGGACACGACGGAGGAGGATCCGCGCGTGGGGGCGCGACTGTTCAACATTTGGGGCCAGCCCGCGCAGGAGATTGTGGTGAGCGAGGGGGCGCGCCCGATCTTCGAGGCAAATCCGGTGGCTGCGGCTCTTCCGAACGGTGGCTACGCGGTGGCGTGGTCGAGCTTCGACGAAGACGGCGAAGATCTCGGTGTGGCCGTCCGGCGAGTTGCAGAGGATGGGACGCTGGGCCCGCTGCGAATTGCCAATCAGGTAACGCAGTTCTCACAGCTGGATCCGGACATGATTTGGACGGGCAGCGAGCTGGTCGTCGCGTGGGTGGATTTTGCCGATGCCGTGAGCGGGCCGAACCTCCGTTACCGGAGGTTCGATGAGAATCTCATCGCGCTGGGTGACGAGGCGGTGCTGGCGGCCTCGTCTGGTCCCGAAAGTGCCATCGCGCTGGCGCCGTTCAACGGCGGTTGGGCGGCCGCGTACCGCGAGGGGCTCGCGGGCGGGACCGAGAACGTCGTCGTTAAGGTGGGTGAGCAGACGTTCCGCGTCGGGCCCGTGCTGGGAGGGCCGATCGAAGATCGGCCGGCGCTGGTCGAGCTGGATGAGACACACCTGCTGCTGCTCTTCTCAGCCGGGACCGATCCTGCTCTGACGGGTACTCATAGCACGCCGCGCATCCGTCATGCGGTGGTTGACACCCAGAGCACGAGCTCCCCGCCGGTCGTGTCGTTGGATCCGCTCGATGATGTGTTCATGAAGGACGTTCAGGTTTCGCACGTCAGCCCTTCGGTCGTGAAGGGGCCCGACGGGATCTATCTGTCGTGGCGATCTGAAGCGCGGCCTGGAGATGCGGGTGGCGATCAGATCTGGCTCAAGCACTTGAGCTGGGATTCGGCGCTGGAGACGGAGCTGAACGTGAGCGAGCCGGAGGTGCTGATCCCGCGCGTGTGTGAGGGCAGCGTTGGAAACCAACGGACGCCCCAGCTCGCGCACGTGGGTTTGCCGCCCCACGGCGCGCTGGCGGTGGCGTGGGACGACTATTCGCAGAGCCAGGGAGTCGGCGAGCCGGACGTGACGGTGCACTACGCGCCGCTGCACCCGCGTCCAGCGGAAGGACCGTCGCTCGTGACCGAGGAGTGGCGCGGAAGCAACAACGACCCGTGGCCGTCCCCATGGACGCATCTCATCACGACGACCGGGAACCTGCCGGTCAATATTCAGAACAACGAGGCCCGGATCTGGTCAAACGGTGGCTCGGGCACGGCCATCAGTTACATCAATGACCACAAGGCGCTCGATGTCGAGATGTTCACGAAAGTTCGCTGGGCGCTGAACAGCTCGCGCGCCGGTTTCGTCGCCCGCCTCACCGATACTGCTCCCCCGAGCTACATCGCTGGCCGGGTGGGAACCCTGATCAACGATACTTGGAAGATCTACGCCGTGATTGCGGACACGACCGTGAATCCTCCGACGACGTCGCAGATCGACATCGTGCTGGGGCCATCGACATCGCTCGGCTCCCCGTTCGCTATCTTCAGCAACTGGGCGCAGGAGCTGGAGTTCTTCATGCGCTTCCGCATCACTAGTTCGGGAGGTAGCATCAACGTTGCGATGAAGCTGTGGCTGAGCGACCTGCCGGAGCCCACGGCTTGGACCATGCAGGGCAGCACCAGCAACGCCACGATCATGAGCACGCTCGGCAATACGCCCGGTCGCTTCGGTTTGTATGCGAACAACCAGCAAGCCAACCGAATGACCTATTTCGACGACTTTCGTGCGACCTTCTACGAGGGCTCGACCCTCGGCGACCCGACCACGGTGCCCAGGTCTGCACCGCTGTGGCGTCAGCCTGCCACCTATCGCAACTGCACGCCCGGGAGCCCCTGTGAGCTGGGTGAGGGGTGCTGCTTCGACGATCTCGAATGTGGCTCGGGCTTGACCTGTCAATCGGCGCAGAACGAGATTTTTGGTGTGGGCTCCCACGCGCAGGTCTGCAGCGTCGCGCACTGTGGCGATCAGGTGCGTCAACCGGAAGAAACGCGTGTGGACTGCGGCGGGGATGACTGCGCTCCCTGTCAATGCACGTCCACGGCAGCGCCCGGCTCGGCCACCTACTGCAATTCTACGCCTGGGTGTGCCTGCGGTCTCGGTGACGGCAGCTGCAGCTCGAACGCCGAGTGCTTGCCCGGGCTCGCATGCAAGAGCGGTGGTAACAAGTACGGCTGGGGCGCAATCTCGGTTTGCCAGCCGTTTCATTGCTTCAACCGCATCCAAGACTCCACGCTGGCGAGCCCGGAGACGAATATCGACTGCGGCGGCGAGTGCGGCGAATGCTACTGGGATCCGACCAACGGCACGTCCGCGCATTGTCGCGTCTACCACCAGTGCGAGAGCGGCCACGGTCGCTGCAGCTGGAACGACGAGTGCAGTAGCGGCCTGGTCTGTGGCGCCACCTCGCAAGGTGTCAAATGGGGCCTGCCGAGCGGCACCTCCGTCTGCGTCATCCCTCATTGCGACAACAACATTTTCGAGCCCGCCCTGGGTGAGACCAGCAAGGACTGCGGCGGGCCAGATTGCGGGCCAATATGTCCATGAAGCGAACCAGCACTCGAGATCGGTGGGTGGCCGGTGCCACGCTGGTGTGCTTCACGCTCACGACCCTCTCACCCAGTCTGGCCTGGGCCGCGGACGCGGGGAACATTCAGCCGAGCGCGCGCGTGGTGGACGAGGTGACGAGCGGCGACCTGGCGGTTGGGCGCGGGGAGACAGAAGCCGTCGCGCAGGCGGGGGAGAAGGACGCGCCGGTGAAGGAGCCGCCGATCCAGGAGGTGGCGGGCAAGGCTGAGCTTCAGGGCGCGGTGGCGGCGGGAGGCGTGGACAAGCGGCCGGCTGCGGACGCCCAAGTCCAGAGCACCGACGATCAGACGCTCGCACTGCCGACCGGCGCGGACAAGAGCGGCGTCACGGCGCAAGCGATCTCGGTGCCGAAGGGCTCCGGCACGATTTCTGGCATGGGGGAGAGCTTTTCGGCGCAGCTTTCGACCGGGATTGCGACGTTCAGCGTGCCGTTCGCGCTGCCGGCGGCGCGAGGCGGAGCGCAGCCGTCGCTCGGGCTTTCGTACTCGTCGGCGTCGGGCGCGGGCCTGGCGGGTATGGGCTGGAGCGTCGGGGTGCCGTTCATTGCGAGGCAAACGGACCGCGGGCTGCCCAAGTACGAGGACGGGCCGGAGTGGCACGCGAACCAGGATCGGTTCGTGTTCAACGGCGGGCAGGAGCTGGTTCCGATCTGTACGGTGGACGCGAGTCTCGCGTGCGCGGGCGCGCTCGAAGACGAGGAGTTTCCCGCCTGGAGCGCGGGCCATCAGTACTTCCGGCCGCGCGTCGAGGGCTCGTTCTTGCGGTTCTTTTGGTCAGCGAGCCACCTGACCTGGCGCGTGCAGGACAAGAGCGGCGTGACGATGGAGCTCGGGGTGCCGCTCGACGGATCGGGCGCCCGCGAGGCGCTCGAGGTCAATCCCAACGATGCCGACCAGATCTACCGCTGGCACTTGGTGCGGCAGTACGACACCTACGGGAGCGCCAATCCGCCGAGCGGCAATCCGGCGCCGGTCAACGTCGTCGTCTACAAGTACTTTCAGGACGGCGGGCAGGCATATCTTTCGGACATCTACGACACGACGCCGGCGGCGACGCCGGCGAGCACGACGCTTTCGACGTACGCGCACCACACGCGACTTCAGTACGAGCCGCGCACTGACCCGACCGAATCGTACCGCAGTGGCTGGCTGATGAAGCAGACGCAGCGGCTCAGCCGGGTGGACGTGACGAGCAAGACCTTCGCCGGCGGCACGTCGAGCAATCGACGGCTGGTGCGCCGCTACCACCTGGAATACGACCCGAGCTTTCATGTGTCGTACCTGACGAGCGTCCAGGTCGAGGGACGCTGCGAAGGTGACGAAGACAGCGAAGCAGCGCCCATAGAATCGAACGAGGTTCTGGGCGCGACGGGCTGCGACAAGCTGCCGCCCATGACGTTCGAGTATAGGCACGTGCAGGGCTTCAGCGTGGCCGGGTCGGCGATACAGTCGGGGCTTGCGGGCTATGAAGCCTTCGACGCGCGCCTGCAGCAAGTGGGCGGCGATCCGCCGCACTCGGTCGACGAAGAGCTGACCGACTATTTCGACATCAACTCGGACGGCTTGCCGGACGTGCTGGTCACGGCGCCGGGTATTTACGGCAACGACTACGGCGTCTTTTTCAACTCGCAGGGCGGCATCCGACACACCTTCGGAGCGGTCACCCAAGTCGGCGTGGCGGGCGTGCTGGGCGCTAACTCCGGCACCATCAAGCTCAGCAACCAGAACGTCGCGCCGCTGGATCTGAACGCGGACGGCACGATCGATTTTCTGCACATGCCGAAGGTGAAGACCTATTCGGTCTACACGCCCGAGCTAATCGGCACCAAGTGGACGCTGGTGGGGCGAGCTATCGAGGCGGCAAGCCAGCAGAGCCCCAAG